>JBAXHE010000027.1:0-36321 GCA_037139055.1 Betaproteobacteria bacterium
TGAATTTCGGCGTGTTTTGCCTGCATCTGATCCAGACGGCGATGTGGGTGCTGCTTCCGTCGATGCTGGTGACGACCGGCGCTCTACCGGCCTTTGAGCACTGGAAGGTGTATCTGCCGACTGTGCTGCTGTCGTTTGTGATCATGGTGCCAGCAATTATTGCGGCGGAAAAACATGGTCAGTTCAAGCGCGTATTCAACTTCGCCATCGTATTGCTGCTCGTTGCACAACTGGGTTTTGCCTTTCTCGGGCAGGGGCTCTATGCTTTATCGTTCTGGCTGTTTCTGTTCTTCGTGGCCTTCAATGTTCTGGAAGCCACCCAGCCATCGCTGATTTCACGCATCGCTCCGGCGCATGCCAAGGGCGCGGCGCTGGGCATCTACAACACTACCCAATCGATCGGGCTGTTTCTCGGCGGCATTCTCGGTGGTTCACTGGCTCAGCACTCCGGCCCGACAGCAGTGTGGCTGGTTTGTGCGCTGCTCGCCTTGCTCTGGTTGGGATTTGGTTTGAGCATGAAGATGCCGGCACCACGTCCCCGTCCGAGCTAGGCGTATTCTCTCCTGTTGCCATGGCGTGAATACGCCCTAGTCTTTATAATCCCCGCTTCGAACACCTTCATGGAGGCAACATGGCTTCGGTCAACAAAGTAATTCTCGTGGGTAATCTGGGCGCTGACCCGGAAACACGCTACATGCCGAACGGCGATGCTGTGGCCAATATTCGTCTGGCAACCACGGAGTCGTGGAAAGACAAGGCCAGCGGCGAGAAAAAGGAAATCACCGAGTGGCACCGGGTGGTCTTCTATCGCAAGTTGGCGGAAATTGCTGGTCAGTACCTCAAGAAAGGCTCGGCCGTGTATGTCGAAGGCCGCATCCGTACCCGCAAGTGGCAGGACAAGGAAGGTCAGGAGCGCTACACCACCGAGATCGAAGCTAACGAAATGCAGATGCTCGGCGGACGCCAGTCGGCTTCGTCATCGGGCGGCGAAGCCGAATACGGTGGCAGCATGCCTTCATCGGCACCCGCCTCGCGTGCTGCGCCGGCCAAGAAGGCGCCAAGCTTCGAAGACATGGACGACGATATCCCGTTTTAATCAGTCCCCGTAATAAGTAAAAAACCCGGAAATTCCTTGTGGATTCCGGGTTTTTTACTGGTGGCGTGTTATTGAATCAATAGCTAGGTCAAATAGTCGAAGAGAGAATTCTTCTTGCTAGACGCGCTGGTCGAGGTGTTTCCTGTTCCTGCGGAATTGCCTTGTGAGCTCTGCTGCGAATAAATTTTTACCAAGGCATCGGCTTGAAGTGTCAGTTTTCTCTCAAGTTTGCTTTTTTTGTCGTTCAGGCTGGCAATATCTTTATTTACCGTCGCCGTTTCCTTCGAGACGCTGCCGCTCGATCCAATCATGCCCTGAATCACGCTCGCCAAATGGTCAGCAATTCCGTTACCTGAATTGGTGAACAGTTTGGCGATAGCATCAGGGGTCGCGTTGATGGCGCTTTGCAGTTTTGCCGAATCAATCGTCAGATTGCCATTCTGTTGGACCGTTATCCCGATGTTTTCCAGGGTGGTATCTGACGCCCCACTGAAACCTGAGTGGATCGTCTGTGCCAGTTGGCTCTGAATTTGTGTCACTGAACTTTGCGTTTTTAATTCGCCTTGCTGGAGTCCGTTAAGCGCAGTATTTAGCGTGTTGTACATGTTGACGAAATTGGTGAGGTTTTTGGCCAGTTGCGAAGCATCTCGTGCGACCACCAGGGTTGCTTCACCCTTGGCCGTCAGGGTTAGCGTATTTCCTGCCAAGGCATCGGTGACGATATTGCTGGGCCTGGAAAATGCGGCCCCGTTGATCGTGAATTCGGTATTTTGCGCGCTGGCGGTCTGACTCATGTTCTTGACGCCGGTCGGGTTGTAGGCCAGCAGCTTCTGCACGCTTGGATCGCCAGTTACGCCGATGCGCATACTGTTTGCGCTGCCGCTGGGTGAGCTCAGTGTGATGGCATAACCATTGCTGCCCGTAGTCACTGTGGCTTTAACCCCGATGGCGGCCTCATTGATCGCGTCGGCAATCCCCTGCAGACTGTTGTCATTGTTATGGATGAGCACGGATTTTGAGCTCGTGCTGGTCGAGAAGCCGTTGTCCGAGAGCGTTCCGAAATCGAATTTAAGGACCGTGGTTGCGCCGTTGCCAATCGCCCCGTTCGGGCTGGCCACGGTCTTTGAGCTCAGAACCTGGGCTTGTGCCAGCTGATTGACCTGAATCGTTGAGGTGCCGACCGCGGCGCTGCTTGATGTCGTTGCGGACAAGACATTGCCGGGAGAAGCCGAAGCCGACGAATACAGCCCGTTCCCCGAGAGGGATTGCGCTACGGACTGAAAGGAAGTCAGTGAGCTGAGCAGTTTTCCTAAACCGGAGAGCTTGGTGTTGTCATTGGCCAGCGCGGCATTGAGCTTTGGCGCTTCGGTGTTTTTCGCCTGCATGATGCGGCTGACTTTCTCCAGAATATCGCTGGAGCTGCTATTGGCAGCACTGGTGTAATAAGAGGAAAGCAGTTTTGAAGCAATCATGTCAGTCATCCAATCGATTGGTTATCTTAGCTTTAACGCTTGTCATTGCGTAGCGCGCCGGGCAGCCGCTTTGGCCGACGAAGAAAATTCTGTTTCGGCAATACTTGCCGCGTGGACGGCAATTGCAGCACGGATATCTTCAGTTGCTGATCGGAATAAATTCGATTCGCTATAAAAAATCACCGCAACTGGCCTTATGAACAATCCATGCTCGAATACAGCAAGATATGTTCCAGCCAGTTGCGGTGACGTGAAGAGGCCTCTGCTCTGCGAGGCTTGGCGTCGGCCGTGGTTACTTGAAGCGGGTGGCGACTTCGGTCACGCGCTTGCCGAACAGGCGTGCGGTTTCGAGGTCGCCGGGCAGCATTTCGGCCGGGCTGCTATCCGACGGCGATTGCGCCATGGCGCCGCTGAAAGAACCGACAAAGTTCACGTCGTTGCGTTGTGCCGCTTTTGAGTTGCTCGGCATCAACGCTGTTCCAACCCAGATGCCGCCGTGCTGCATGGACAGGGTGAACAGATAATGCAGGGTGGATAATTTGTCTCCGTTCATCGTGGCGCTATTGGTAAAACCGGCGAAGATCTTGTCCTTCCATTGCTGGCTGAACCAGGGCTTCGACGAAGCGTCGGCAAATTTCTTGAACTGCCAGCTGACCGTGCCCATGTAGGTCGGGCTGCCGAAAATGATGGCGTCAGCGGCGGCGAGCGTTTCCCAGCTGCCTTCGGGCAGGTTGCCTTCAGCGTCAATGGCGACCAGTGAGGCGCCGGCGCCTTCGGCCACTGACTCGGCCATGCGTTGGGTGTGACCATAACCTGAGTGATATACAACAGCTATTTTTGCCATGAGGGTCTCCTTGGGACTGCGTAAAAAGTTTAGTTAAGAGCCGTTTGTTGATTCAAGCGGCCAGGTCAAACACCAGTACTTCAGCATCCATGCCGTTTGCAAGTTGCAGCTGTGCTTCTTTTTCCAGCATCAATGCATCGCCCGCTGCCAGGCGAAGTCCATTGACCTCAAGTGCTCCGCGGACCAGATGGACATAGGCTTTGCGTGATGGGTTGAGTTTCAATGCCACTGATTCCTTGCCATCAAACAAGCCGGCGTAAAGCGTCGCATCGGCATGGATGACCACCGAGTCCTCTGCGCCATCCGGTGAGGCGATTCGGCGTAGCACCCCACGCTTCTGCTCTGATGGAATGGTTTTCTGCTCGTAGCCGGGAGTAATTTCAAGCGTGTCCGGCTCAATCCAGATTTGCAGGAGATGCGTCGTTTCACCTTCGGCGTGATTGAACTCGCTATGCATGACGCCGGTGCCGGCGCTCATGCGCTGCACATCGCCCGGGGGAAGTCCTTTGACGTTGCCCATGCTGTCCTGGTGCGCCAGATTTCCGGAAAGGACGTAGGTGACGATTTCCATGTTGCGGTGACCGTGCTTGCCAAAACCGGTGCCCGCGGCAATGAAGTCTTCATTGATCACGCGCAGGTTGCCCCAGCCCATGAAGGCCGGGTCGTAATAGCCGGCAAAGGAAAATGAATGGTGGCTCTTCAGCCAGCCATGGTCGGCATAACCGCGATCGCCGGATTTTCGTACTGTGAGCATGTGACCTCCTCGCTGTTGATGCGATCAATTCTGTGCCTTGACAGCAGAGTCAAGAGCGCTTAGTTTTGACCATATCATTCAAATTATTTGATCGAAGGTGGCTTTTATGAGCTTGGCCCGTGATGTATTGACGCCCGATGCGCTGGCCATGTTGCAGACCATCGCCAAGACCGGCAGTTTCGCCGCCGCGGCGCGCGCCAGCGATATGGTGCCGAGTGCGCTGAGTTATCGTATCCGCCAGATGGAAGAGGCGCTTGATGTCCTGCTGTTTGACCGCAGTTCTCGTCAGGCCAGGTTGACCGAGGCCGGGGCAGAACTGTTGCGTGAAGGCACCCGCCTGCTCGCGGATATCGACGCGGTAACACACCGGATCAAGCGCGTCGCTACCGGCTGGGAGCCGCAATTTACCATTGCCGTCGATGGCATCATCGACCAGACGACGATCATGGAGTTGTGCGCCGACTTCCTGTCGCTGAATCCGCCGTCAAAACTGCGCTTGCGTGATGAGGTGCTGTCGGGAACGCTTGATGCGCTGGTCTCTGGCCAGGCCGATCTGGCCATCGGGGTGTCGATGATGCCAAGCGGCGCCGCCGGTTTGCGCCGGGAACCGCTCGGGACGATCAGCTTCGTTTATGTCGTCGCGCCGCATCATCCTTTGGCCGGTGCGGCTGAACCTCTCAGCGACGAGACCATTCGCCAGCACCGTGCGGTGGCGGTAGCTGACTCGATCACCCGCGGTGATGGGCTGACGGTCGGCCTGCTGGCCGGTCAGGACGTGCTGACGGTATCAACTCTGGCGGCCAAACTCGACGCGCAGATCCGCGGGCTGGGCGCGGGATTCCTTCCCGCCTTGATGGCCCAGCCGTACATTGCTACGGGACGTCTGGTCGCCAAGCGCGTCGAACGCGAAGAGCGGCGCAGCCAGGTCAGCTATGCCTGGCAGAAAAGCAGCGCCATCAGCACGGGACGTGCGCTGCAATGGTGGTTGCTGCAATTAGAAAGCCCGGTCACCCGCGCGGCACTGCTTGGCGAGCGGAAGGTCTCTCCGGGTAAATGGTAGCTGGGGTGTTAAGCAGGCCAACCCGCTACAAGGACCGCTTCGAGGCGCTCATCTTTTGTTTCCAACCGGATGAATGCTCATCCGTGCGATGCGGACGCTGGGCTAGCCGATTAATTACTTTCCGAACTTTCGCCGTACAGTTTCCCGGAAGGTCGCCCAGCATGAGCGGATCGCCAAGGAACGCGGCGCAAACGAAGTATTTATCAAGCAGCTACACACTCGTCATATCTCCGTTGCACTTCCGACTTGAATCCGCCTACCTTAAGATGAGAGCCTAGGTAGCATTAGCTCAGAGCAGTTTTTTTATCGTTTAGCAGCTGATTCCTCAGCAGATTGATGCTCATTATAAATTTGAGATCGTGGGTGTGTATTTCTTCAAAAACAAGCGGGATGGTTTGTTTGACCGGGTCTTCCACTTCTAGGCTACATGGTGTTTTGTTTATACAGTTCGCTAGCGACTCAAGAATTTCCCGATGAGATCGAGTGTGCTTTTGGGTTTCAGGAAGTGAAAACATGTGCATTACGGCTTCCTCTAGGGTGAAATGGACTGTTAACTTGTCGTAAAGGCTCTCGAGATTAACCTGAATTACATGCCAGCTATTCTTACTATCAATAGCCTCCAGCAACGCAATCATGTTTTCCTCTATTTCTTCATGCTGAGAGTCAATTTCTGAAATTCCAAAAATATATTCAGAATCCGCGATTGGCTTCCCGCATCTCATTTTGCTTAGGTTGCGCTCATCTCGAACTTGAAATAAGTGATCTGCTACTGGCGCACCCATGCTTCTGCCCATCTCCATTTCGCCCCGGCGACGGTCAAGCAAGTTCTGGCAATACTCTTTCAAAGTATCGAAAGGGATCGGTTTTGGATAGACTGGAATTCCGAGAGGTAGGCCTCCATGGGCATCAATTTCCTGAGGAGAAAGCCCCGAAACCACGACCATTTCCATTCCTTCCTTAAAAGGCGAGTTGGTCAACGTCTTGATCATCTGAAAGCCATCGATACCTGGCATCATCAGATCAGCAATCATCAGATCAGGAGACTCTCGTCCAATCAGAACTAAGGCTTCATAGGCATTGGGTACGGTAATTATTTCAATGGGCAGCCCCCAAGAATTCAGCCGCACCTTGTACGCCTTGAGGAGAAGATCGTCGTCTTCAACGACGAGTACCTTCAGCCTGCCAAATTCGTCCTGCCATTTCAGCGCTAGGGGATGTTCTTTCTCGAGTATGCGCTGAACAGATTCCACGCTGATGCGACGATGACCGTCATCGGTCTTCCAGGCTTCCAGCAAGCCGTTTTCACTCCAGAGTTGAGCTGTCCGAAGCGAGATACCGAGACGATCTGCGGCTTCTCTTGTTGTGAAAAATAGATCATCGCGGGTTGGTTTCATTGGAGAGCCATGCCTCTAATATCTGTCTATTCCTGATGCATAGAACATGTTGATACAGTCCTTGCGAATCTGATATATTTTGATACAAATAATTTCAGACAGGTAGGTCGCTTTCTCCCCAAAAGTGGCCCTGGACCACAATAATCAAAATCATCTGCTTCACCGTACGCGCAGGGGCGTATCGTAATAATGACTGACCGCTTATAGGTAAGTGTTACCAGCTGCACGTATGACTGTAGCTGGCCGAATGCTGACAAATTGCATGTTGCCATAAACCGGTCGTTTGATACACGGGATTAGTTATCCGGCAGCGATCAGGAATGAACTTTCCCCACCCAAAAAAACAGAGGCTTGAAGAAGAGCGATTTTTCAACCTGCTTGCAGCACGTAATATCACTGCTTCTTAGTATCCGCCTGCTTGATAAAGGCAATAATGCGATCGTTAACCGGTTTGAGTTCAGCCGCGATTTGTTCTGCGCGTGCCGGGTCAGCCGGTTCGAATTTTTGCGTTTTTTCGTCGAACACGGATTCCATGGCCAATTGCTCGGCGAGCAATTCCGACATGCGTTTGATGTCCTGAACAACCGCTCCTCGTGGATCGTTCGGGTGCAGGACAACCTGCTGCGACAGGTCGGCGACAATGTCGTGAAAGATCGGCGCCATCACGGTACGGCTGCGTATGTCGGCGTCTTTTGCCGACAGTCTTCCTGATTTAAGCTCCCTTGCCTCGCGTTGCAGTTCTTGTAAGCCGCGGTCGAATTTCTGCAGCGAACGCATGACAATTGCCTGGCTGGCCAGGATCGTTCCTTGATCGATGGGGGCCTTTGGCGACAGGCGGGTTCCTCCGATGACCAGTAGGGCAATTACCGCGAAGGTGACGGCGGCGCGTTGGCGGAACACGCGCCTGTATTTCACGGGATCAAAGCGTTCGGGCAGGATCAGGGCGGCCAGGCAGCCGCCAGCCAGGCCCCCGATGTGGGCCGCATTGTCTATGCCCTGGATGCTGAAGCCTTGAATGAGCGAGTAAACGATAAAAAGCACCATCCCGCTGATCGTTTGTTGGCTGAATGCTTTGGGCAAGGTGTCGCGGTTCAGGGAAACGGCGACCAGCAGGGCGCCAGTGACTCCGAACACCGCCCCCGATGCGCCGACGGAGACCACGTTTTGAGCAGAGAAATACAGGCTCAAAACGCTGCCCATCAGACCTGAGGCTAGGTAAATGAGCGAATAGAGGCGTTTTCCATAGATCCGCTCGACAGCAACGCCGGCGGAGTAAAGGCCGAGCATGTTCATCGCCACATGCAGGAAGCTGCCATGTAAAAATGAGGCCGTCAGCAGACGCCAGTACTCGCCTTTCTGCACTTCCGATGCGGCATTTCCACCCCATGACAGCAGCTTGTCGGCCGGTGTTCTGGCGAACTCTGCGCCCTGTGTCAGCGAGCCCACCCAGATCAGGAGGTTCAGGGCGATCAGCACGTAGGTGACCCAGGTATGCGGCTGAAGTGATATGAGCTTTTCTGCGAACTCACGTTCCGCGTGAGACGCGTTGTGCAGTTCTTCCAAGCGCACAAACTCTTCTGGCGAGCAGGATTTGAAATGCCTTTGCCGTATTTCACCCACCAGCCTGTTTTGATCCTCTGGCGAGAAGGCCGATAGCGGTAGCCGCGGTGTCGCCTGGTTGACGCCTATCCATAGGGAGAGGTGCTTACCAACAGCCGGCGATTCTCTGAGCAGGAATTCAATGCACGGATGACCCTGTTGCGAAAGCTCGCTACAGCTTTTGATGTCTTTCCAGAAAAGCTGCTTTTTTTCGCCGGAGAGGTTGGGGGAAGTAATCGACTCGTCGGTGAGGGTGACAACAGGTTTGCCAGGCCGAAGCTTTTTGCGCAGAAAGTAATCGATCAGGCCAAAAATCGTGGTCAAGATGGACAGCATTAAAAGCATCGCCGCCAAGTCGTTGATGAAGCGAAGGCCGGTGAGCGACGCTGCAAACGCACCGAATATCAGGGCATGGCGGCGAGTTTTTGCCAGAGGGCTGTTTTTAGACGCGTAAAAATCCAATGGCATCGGCTGGGCTCAGCAGGCAAGAGCTGTGGCTGATTTCTGGGCGAGCGCCGTGAATTTCACGGCGCCGCCGCAGGAAATGCTTACTGCAGGCTTTGTTCCTTGATCAGACCTTCGCGATAGGCGTTCAGGAGCTCTTTCAGCTCCTCGATCTTTTCCTGAATCTCGCGTCCGCGGTCGGTGTCGCGGATGCGCATGCGGTAGGGGTAGTTGTGGATGATTTCTGTCTCGGTGTCGATGTCGAGTTCTTCGGACACGGCTTTTTGCGTCGATTCGAAGGGCTGATGCGCGGCGAGCAACAAGCCACGTGAATTGGAGATCAGGGTGTATCCGGCGATGCCTGTTTCTTTCTGGTAGGCCCGGGAGAATCCGCCGTCAATGACAATCAGTCGGCCACCGGCCTTGATCGGGCGCTCGCCCTTGGTGACCTTGACCGGCACGTGGCCGTTGATGATGCACCCGGTGTCCGGATTCAGGCCGAATTCCCTGAGGATTTTCATTGCACTTTCTACCGTGTCACGCAGGGTGTAATAGGCGTTGCGGTTTTCTTTGTGCGTCGCCTTGTCGGCCAGGAAATAGCGCTCGAAGGTGGCCATCTTGTCCTTGCCGAACAGCGGTGATTGCGGTGCGCACCACAGGAACCACATGGCATCCATGCCGTATTTTTTCTGTACCGGATTGTCCGTGGCGAAATAGCCCTGGCGGGCGATCAGGTCGGCACGGTCGAGAAATTCCTTGCCGGAAAAGGTCTTGTCATCGACGTTGAATTCCTTGAACTCGCCATCCTCGTTCATGGCAATGCAGCCGTGATAGAGCAGGTTGCCGTCGTGGATCAGATAGAGGCTGCCTTTGGAGAACAGGAAACGAACGTGTTGCTGGAGTTTCTTGCTGTTCACGAAGGACAGTTTCAGCTTGTCGACAACGATCTGTTCTTCGGGGGTGAGGGCGTCCGGGTTTTTCGCGTCAATGGTCGGGAAAAAGGTGTCGAGAAGCGGATAGTCCTTGCCGTCCAGAGTGATCGTGCCGCGCTGGTAATCGACCTTGTCGAGCAACAGCCGATCATCCATCTGGTACTGGGGTTTGTTTTTGATGATCTGGCTTTCCAGCTTGAACTGAATGATGGCAATGGCTTTTTGCATTTGCGACATCAGACGGATTTCCTGGCTGGTAAACGAACTGTCAGCGGAAACTTTTGGCATGAACAGTTTGCACGGGTCGTCCTTGTAGGTTTCCAGAGCAAAGGAGGCGAGTGGCAGCAAGCTGATGCCATAGCCATTGTCGAGCGTTTCCATATTTCCGTAGCGCAGGCAGAAACGGATGACGTTGGCAATGCAAGCTTCACTGCCGGCGGCTGCGCCCATCCACAGGATGTCGTGATTTCCCCACTGGATGTCGACCTGGTGGTGCTCCATCAGGTCGTCGAGGATGAGGTGGGCACCGGGGCCGCGATCATAGATGTCGCCGATGATGTGCAGTCGTGATACAGCGAGCTTCTGGATCAATTCAGCCAGGCAGATGATGAAGGCCTGGGCGCTGCCCGTCGAGACGATGGTGTCGATCTGGCTCTGGTAATACGCGGCTTTGTGTTCAACGCCCTCCTGATCGTAGAGCAGTTCTTCGATGGTCTCGGTCATGTGCTTGGGAAGCAGGTTGCGGATCGATCCGCGTCGGTATTTCGCGCTCAGGCTGCGGCTGAATCTGACTAGGCGAACCAGGGTCAGGCGGCTCCATTCATCTTTGTTCTGCACCGACTGAAGCATCAGCGGTGCTTTCAGTTCCGGGTAGTAGATCAGGGTCGCGAGATTGCGGCGTTCGGGTTGCGACATCGAATTGGAGAACATCTCCTCGATTTTTCGCCAGATCGACCCCGCACCGTTACGGATGACGTGTTGGAAGGCTTCGTTTTCGCCATGAATATCCGAGAGAAAATGTTCGGTCCCCTTGGGCAGCTGGAGCTGAGCCGAGAAGTTGATGATTGCTGTTGAAGCGGCGGGGATGGACGGATATTTTTCTGACAGCAGTTGCAGGTACTTCAACCGGTTTTTTTGCATGATTGTCTTCCTCGGCCGATATGCGATGGGGGCTTGTGGATCTGATTGAGCGTTTACGTCTCAGTATCCCCGCACGCCAAACTCAAGTCAAATAGCGGTGTTCAGATGGGCAGCAATGGCGTGGTCATGCACGTCATGCGCGGAAATGACGCAACACGACATTACGGCAGCTTGGCGAGGTGTCGGGACAGTACAAAACGAAATGCGCCTGGGCAGCATGTGTCCAGGCGCATTTATTAAACCGATTTTGGCGAATGCGCCGCCTGGCACTTAACGCCAGTGCCGGTGTCCAAAACCATAGCTGCGACGCCAAGGCGAATAATAGGGTGCCGGAGCATAGTAATACGGTGCAGGTGAGGAGTAATAGACGCCTCCACGCGGGGGGCCATAAGAGTAAGCGGGGGTGATGGCACAGCCAGTCATGAACAAAACGGTCAGCAGGGCGATCAGGGTAATCATCTTCTTCAGCATGGCATTTCCTTCATTTATTGTGTCCATGCTTTATTAACGTCCAGCACCTGGCAAATAGCGACATTGGAAGTGTAAGGAATTGTGTCGGCCATTTTTATTCAGGCATGGTAGTCACTATCGTGGTTGCTGCAGTAGGACTTCTGGGTGAGAATGAGGCCTGAAGAAGGCAGAGAGACCGTTTTTTACGCTTCCTCTGACCAGGCAAATAATAAGAAAGAGGGCAACTTGATGCATCAGGAAGGTACGCAAAGCAAATCGCAACAGGCCGCTATGGCACTGGCTGCACTCGGAGTGGTCTATGGCGATATCGGCACCAGCCCGCTATACACGCTGAAAGAGGTTTTCGCCGGAAATCACGCCATCCCGCTGAGCCCGGAAAATGTTCTGGGTATTCTCTCGCTGATTCTCTGGTCGCTGATCATCATTGTTTCGATCAAGTATGTGGTCTTTGTCATGCGCGCCGACAACCGTGGCGAGGGCGGAATCATGGCGCTGATTGCCCTGGCGCTGCGTGACGCCAAAGGCAATCCTGGACGCGAGAAAGCGATCATGCTCGCCGGTTTGCTTGGGGCGGGCATGTTCTACGGCGATGGCATGGTGACGCCGGCGATTTCGGTGCTCTCGGCGCTTGAAGGGCTGGATATTGCCACCCCGGCTTTTCGCCCGTACATCATTCCGATGACCCTGCTGGTGCTTTTTGTGCTCTTCTTTTTTCAGCGCCGGGGGACGGCTTCGGTCGGTGCCCTATTCGGCCCGGTCATGATGGTCTGGTTTTCCACCCTGGCCGTGCTTGGTCTGGTCAGCATTGCCACCCACCCGGCCGTGCTCAAGGCGCTGAATCCCGCCTATGGACTGGGATTCTTGATCGATAACCATACCATTGCCATCGTGGCCATGGGCGCGGTGGTTCTTTCCGTCACTGGCGCCGAAGCGCTCTATGCCGACATGGGGCACTTTGGCAGCAAACCGATTCGTCAGGCCTGGTTCGGCTTTGTTCTGCCCTCGCTGATTCTCAATTATTTCGGACAGGGCGCCTTGCTGCTGGTTGATCCGTCGTCGGTCGATAATCCTTTCTACCGACTTGCGCCAGAGTGGGCGCTTTATCCTCTGGTCGGACTGTCCACGGCAGCCACCGTGATCGCCTCGCAAGCGGTGATCTCCGGTGCCTTTTCGGTGACCCGGCAAGCCATGCTGCTGGGTTTCGTTCCGCGCTTTGACGTCAAATTTACCTCGGAAAAAGAACAGGGACAGATCTACCTGCCGGGCGTGAACTGGGGTTTGTTCCTGGCCGTTGTCGTACTGGTCATCGGCTTCCAGTCGACCAATAACCTGGCCGGAGCCTATGGCATCGCGGTGACCGGTGACATGGTGATCACCTCGATTCTCGCCACCTTTGTCGCGGCCCGAGCCTGGGGCTGGGGCTGGCCGCGAGCAGTACTCTTGTTCTCCTGTTTTCTGGCGCTTGAATTGACTTTTTTCTTTGCCAACGCGCTGAAGATACCCGATGGCGGATGGTTCCCGTTGCTCGTGGGTTCGCTGGTCTTCCTTCTGATGAGTACCTGGAAACAGGGCAGCCAGCTCTTGTCCAAGCGCCTGAGTGAAGAGTCGATGGACCTGGAAACCTTCATCGATGCCCTGATCTTGTCGATGCCGACACGGGTGCCGGGGACGGCGGTGTTCATGACTGCGGATGCCTCGCACGTGCCCAATGCGATGCTGCACAATCTGATGCACAACAAGGTCTTGCATGAGCGCGTGCTGGTCGCTTCGGTCAAGGTGTTTGAGACGCCGTATGTCCCTGAGATTGATCGCGTCGAAATCAAAAAGCTGAAAGCGGATTTCTACAGCATTACCGTGCAATACGGTTTCATGGACGAACCGGATATTCCGCTTGCGTTGGCGACCTGTATGCAGCAGGGTCTGGTGTTCGATATGATGGAAACGTCTTTCTTCCTTGGGCGGGCGACGCTGATTCCGAAAATGGCGGCATCGACCATGCAACTGTGGCGTGAAAAACTTTTCGTCGGCATGTATCGCAATGCCAGTAGCGCAACGAGTTACTACAAGATTCCGAGCAACCGGGTCGTCGAACTGGGGGCGCAGGTTACGCTTTAAGCAGCTTGACGGCTTCAGCCAAAAGAGAGGGCTATGGGCAGCAGCGCTGCCCATAGCCCTCTTGGTATCTGATAGGTTTAGTCCATTTTTTCGTACAAGGGCAGCGTCAAAAATTCCGGATACTCGGGGTTCAGGCTCATCGTGTCGAAGATCGTAGCAGCCTGCTCGTAGGTGGCCGTGCTTTCTCCCTGGGCACTGACCGTGGCCTTGATCTTCGGTAGTTCCTCGGCAATCATCAGCCGCACCATCTCGGCGGTGACCTTGCGCCCGTCGTCGAGAATGCCCTTAGGCGAGATCACCCACTGCCAGACCTGTGAGCGGGAAATTTCAGCGGTTGCCGCGTCTTCCATCAGGTTGTGGATCGGCACACAGCCATTGCCGGCCAGCCAACTGCCGAGGTAGTGAATCCCGACATTAATGTTGTTTCTCAAACCGGCTTCGGTAATCGGCGTCGAGGGCTGGAAGTTGAGGAAGTCGGCGGCAGTGAATACTTCATTGCGCTGCTTTTCCCACTGGTTCGGACGCTCGCCGAGGACCTTGCGGAACTCTTCGGCAGCGATCGGGACGAGTCCTGGATGGGCGACCCAGCCGCCGTCGAAACCATCGTTGGCGTCGCGCGTCTTGTCGTGACGGATTCCAGCCAGTGCCTTTTCATTGGCCACCGGGTCGTTCTTGATTGGAATCAGCGCGCTCATGCCACCCATCGCCGGAGCACCGCGCTTGTGGCAAATCTTCACCAGTTGCAGGGCATACGAGCGCATGAACGGCACTTCCATGGTGATCGCACTGCGCGTGGCCAGACAGAAATCCTTGTTCTTCCGGAATTTCTTGATACAACTGAAAATGTAGTCCCAGCGTCCGGCATTGAGACCGGCGGAATGTTCGCGCAGTTCGTAGAGGATTTCTTCCATCTCGAAGGTGGCGAGGATGGTCTCGATCAGCACGGTAGCCTTGATCGTTCCCTGCGGCAGACCGATATGATCTTGCGCCAGGACGAAGATGTCATTCCACAGGCGCGCTTCGAGATGTGATTCCATCTTCGGCAGGTAGTAGAACGGGCCAGCGCCACGCGCCACCTGTTCCTTGGCGTTGTGATAGAACACCAGGGCAAAGTCAAAGATGCCGCCGGAAACGCGCTCACCGTCGATGGTCACGTGCTTTTCATCGAGATGCCAGCCGCGCGGTCGAATTTGCAGTGTCGCGATGCGTTCATTGAGGCGGTATTCCTTACCGGCTTCGTTGCGGAACGACAGTTCGCGGCGGATGGCTTTGTAGAGGTTGATCTGGCCCTGAATCTGGTTGTCCCATTTCGGGCTGTTCGAATCCTCAAAATCGGCCATGTACGAATCAGCGCCGGAATTGTAGGCGTTGATGACCATCTTGGCTTCGACCGGTCCGGTGATCTCGGTGTGCCGGCGTTCCAGGGCTTTGGGCAACGGAGCAATTTTCCATTCGCTCTCACGGATGGTTTTTGTTTCGGCCAGAAAATCAGGCATTTCTCCGGCGTCAATGCGCAGTTGTCGGGTGCTCCGGGCTTGCAGCAATCCTTGTCGGCGGCTGTTGAACTGTCGGTGCAGCTTGGCAACCAGTTCGAGGGCGCCGGGAGTGAGTATGGATTCGTAACCAGGGCGAATTGTCCCGGTGATCAGCATTCCAGCGGGAAGGGCGAGTGGGGTGGTCGGATTCATGTGCATATCCTGTTCATCATCGCCTCCGAGAGGGCAAGGCCGTTTCCCTGTGCAAGCGGAAAGCGGCCTTGTTCCACACCGGAGGCTGGGCCAGAATCGGCCGGTTTATCAGTGGAACTGGTCTTCTTCGGTCGAACCGGTCAATGCCGTGACCGATGATACGCCGCCTTGAATCACCGTCGTGACATCATCAAAGTAGCCTGTTCCAACTTCCTGCTGGTGCGAGACGAAGGTGTAGCCACGGTCTCTGGAGGCAAATTCAGGTTCCTGAACTTTCTCTACGTAAGCGGTCATACCACGGGCGACGTAGTCCTTGGCCAGGTCGAACATGCTGTACCACATGCTGTGGATGCCGGCGAGGGTGATGAACTGGTATTTGTAGCCCATGGCCGCGAGTTCCTGCTGGAACACGGCGATGGTGGCATCGTCGAGGTTCTTCTTCCAGTTGAACGATGGCGAACAGTTATAGGCCAGCATTTTTCCGGGATGCACCGCATGCACGCCTGCGGCAAATTTGCGGGCAAACTCGAGGTCCGGGACGCCGGTCTCGCACCACACCAGATCGGCGTAGGCAGCGTAGGCGACGGCACGCGAAATGGCCTGATCGAGACCGTTGCGGGTGACGTAAAAACCTTCCGGGGTGCGCTCACCCGTCACGAACGGCTTGTCGTTCTCGTCGTGGTCTGAGGTCAGCAGGTCAGCGGCTTCGGCATCGGTGCGGGCGATGACCAGTGTCGGTACGCCGCAGACGTCGGCGGCCAGGCGTGCTGAAATCAATTTTTGCACAGCATCGTGGGTCGGAACCAGCACCTTGCCGCCCATGTGGCCACATTTCTTTACTGAAGCCAGCTGGTCTTCAAAGTGAACACCGCCTGCTCCTGAGCGAATCATCGCTTTCATCAGTTCAAAGGCGTTCAGAACACCGCCAAAACCGGCTTCAGCGTCGGCCACAATCGGTGCAAAGTAGTCGATATAGTCTTTGTCGCCCGGATTGACACCTTTGGACCACTGGATTTCGTCAGCACGGCGGAAGGAATTGTTGATGCGCTCAACGACCTTTGGCACCGAGTCGACCGGATAGAGCGATTGATCGGGATACATGGCGGCGTAGCCGTTGTTGTCGGCGGCAACCTGCCAACCGGAAAGATAAATGGCTTTGACTCCGGCCTTGACCTGCTGCAGTGCCTGTCCGCCGGTCAGGGCGCCGAGGCAGTTAACGTAGGCTTCGGTATTGACCAGGTCCCACAGTTTTTCTGCGGTCTTGCGTGCCAGGGTGTATTCAATCGGGAATGATCCGCGCAGGCGAACCACGTCAGCTGCGGAGTAACCGCGCTTGACGCCTTTCCAGCGGGGATTCTCGGCCCAGTCTTTTTCAAGGGCGGCGATCTGTTGTTCACGTGTGCTCATGGTGGACCTCTCAAAAAGTTCAAGAAATAACCGGAAAATCAAACCGCCCGAATCTCAAGCAACCAAAATTTCCGAGGAGTTGATGAAGCAAAGTATAGAGAGGAAATTCGGTTTAAACAAGTATCTTATATAAGATACAAGAATAAATTAAATCACAAATAATCAATGCATTGTGGAATTTGTTCCACAATGCGGAATTGAATTTGCCAGGTGAAACGCTGGGCCGGGTTTTTGTTCTGACTAAACGGACAATTCGCGCATGTCGTTCAGCAAGGCGTCGACACTTTCCGGCCGAGTATCCCAAGCGCACATAAAGCGTGCGCCGCCGACGCCGATAAACGTGTAGAAACGCCAGCCGCGCGTGCGTAGACCCTCAAGGATTTTTGGCGGCAGGGTGGAGAAAACACCGTTCGCTTGCACCGGAAATTCCAGGCTGATGCCGGCGATCGACTGCATGCCGGTCGCCAGTCGCTGGGCCATGGCATTGGCGTGCGCCGCATGCTTGAGCCAAGTGTTGTCTTCGAGTACGCCCAGCCAGGGAGCGGACAGGAAGCGCATTTTGGACGCCAGTTGTCCGGCCTGCTTGCAGCGATAGTCAAAGTCCTCTGCGAGTTTGCGGTCGAAAAAGACCACCGCTTCGCCGACCGGAAGTCCCATTTTGGTGCCGCCAAAGCACAGCACGTCGACCCCGGCGCGCCAGGTGATATCGGCCGGTTCAACGCCCAGTGAGGACACGGCGTTGGCAAAGCGGGCGCCGTCCATATGCACGCGCAGACCGTGCTGATGGGCCAGATCGGCAATGGCCCGGATTTCATTGACTTGATAAACCGTTCCGACCTCGGTTGACTGGGTCATGGTTACGACACGGGGCTTCGGGTAGTGAATGTCGCTGCGGCGGGAGATGACTTCGAGAACGCTGTCAGGGGTGAGCTTGCCGTTGTCTCCCCCGGCGGTCAGCAGTTTCGATCCGTTGGAGAAAAACTCCGGCCCGCCGCATTCGTCGGTCTGGACGTGGGCCACTTCGTGGCAGATTACGCTGTGATAGCTCTGGCACAGGGCGGACAAGGCCAGCGAATTGGCTGCCGTACCATTAAATACGAAGTAGACGTCGCAGTCGGTGTTGAAAAGGTCTCTCAGACGGTCAGAAACGCGTCGAGTCCATTCGTCGTCACCGTAAGAAGGGGTGTGCCCGGTGTTGGCTGCGATCAGGGCTTCAAGCGCTTCAGGGCAGATTCCGGCGTAATTGTCACTGGCAAATTGCTGCATATCCATCCAAGAGAGTTTTCAATGGGTGAATTCTCTCACTGTCTGGGGTTCAATGGGCTAAACCACGGTGCATATTTTAACCACGGCAGAGGCCACCGCCGTCAGCCTGCCAGGCCGAGCGGCGGGGCTTGATCTCAGGAGACGGTTTCGAGTTCTTCTTCGAAGCGCAGGCGAACCTTGCCCTGGTCGTCAGTGTCGACGACAACATGTCCGCCACTCGACAATTTGCCGAAAAGCAACTCATCAGCCAGGGCAGAGCGAATGGTGTCCTGAATCAATCGGGCCATCGGGCGGGCGCCCATCAGAGGATCGAAACCAGTCTTGGCCAAATGGTTCTTCAGCGCCTCCGAGAAGGTGGCTTCAACCTTCCTTTCGTGTAATTGCTCTTCCAGTTGCATCAGGAATTTGTCGACCACGCGCAGAATGACTTCATGGTCAAGAGCCTTGAAGGAAATCGCGGCATCCAAACGGTTGCGGAATTCTGGCGAGAAAATCCGTTTGATTTCGGCCATTTCATCGCCGGCCTGTTTGCTGGTGGTGAAGCCCATATTGTTTTTCTGAATTGACTCCTGTCCGGCGTTGGTGGTCATGATGATCACCACATTGCGGAAGTCGGCTTTGCGGCCGTTGTTGTCGGTCAGCGTTCCGTGATCCATGACCTGCAGCAGGATATTGTAAACGTCGGGGTGCGCCTTTTCGATTTCGTCGAGCAAGAGTACGCAATAGGGTTTCTTGCTGATGGCTTCGGTCAACTGTCCGCCCTGATCAAATCCGACATAACCGGGTGGGGCGCCAATCAGCCGCGAAACGGCATGGCGCTCCATGTATTCGGACATGTCAAAGCGCAGCAGATCAATGCCCATGCAATACGCCAGTTGCTTGGCGACTTCGGTCTTGCCGACCCCGGTGGGGCCTGAAAAGAGGAAGCTGCCAATCGGTTTGCCCGGGGTGCCGAGGCCGGAGCGCGCCATCTTGATTGCTTTGGCCAACGCATCGATGGCCTGATCCTGGCCGAAAACCACAGCTTTGAGGTCGCGGTCGAGATTTTTCAGCGCGCTACGGTCATCCGACGAGACTTGAGTCGAGGGCACGCGGGCGATCTTGGCGACGATTTCTTCAATGTCCTGCTTGCCAATGATCTTCTTCTGCTTGGATTTGGGCAGAATGCGCTGGGCCGCACCGGCTTCATCAATCACGTCGATAGCTTTGTCGGGAAGATGGCGGTCCGGAATGAAGCGCACCGAGAGATCGACTGCCGAGGTCAGCGCGGCGGCTGAATACTTGATGCCATGATGTGATTCGAAGCGCGATTTAAGTCCCTTTAGAATTTCAACAGTATCGGCCACTGACGACTCGCTAATATCGATTTTCTGGAAACGGCGTGATAGCGCGTGATCCTTTTCGAAGATTCCACGGAATTCGGTATAGGTCGTGGCGCCGATGCACTTGATCTGCCCATTCGAAAGCGCAGGTTTGAGCAGATTCGAAGCGTCCAACGTGCCGCCGGAGGCCGATCCGGCGCCAATCAGCGTGTGGATTTCGTCGATGAATAGAATCGCCTGCGGATTTTCGCTCAGCTGCTTGATCACCGCCTTGAGACGTTGCTCAAAATCACCACGGTATTTGGTTCCTGCCAGCAAGGCCCCCATGTCCAGCGAGTAAACCGTCGATTTTGAAAGAATCTCAGGGATATTGCTTTCCACGATGCGACGCGCCAGACCTTCGGCAATCGCCGTTTTGCCGACGCCAGCTTCTCCGACCAGCAAAGGGTTGTTCTTGCGCCGGCGACACAGCGTCTGAATGACGCGTTCGAGTTCATCGTTGCGGCCGATCAGCGGGTCAATCTTGCCGAGCAGGGCCAGTGCGTTGAGGTTGATGGTATAGCTTTCGAGCGGTCCGGCGGCAGCCTGGGCTTCACCTTCCGTTTCCGTTTCATGGCTTTCGGAACGGGTTGGTCCCTGGGGAACCTTGCTGATGCCGTGAGAAATAAAGTTAACCACGTCAAGGCGGGTTATGCCTTGTTTGAGCAGGTAATAGACGGCATGCGAGTCCTTTTCGCCGAAGATCGCGACCAATACATTGGCACCATTAACTTCTTTCTTGCCCGAAGACTGGACATGCAGAATCGCGCGCTGGATTACCCGCTGAAAACCGAGGGTCGGCTGCGTGTCAATATCCTCACTGCCGTCAACCTTCGGGGTGTGCTCGGCAATGAAATGCGTCAAGTCGCGGCGCAGTGACTCGATCTGGCCGCCGCAGGCGCGCAGTGCATCGGCAGCCGAGGGGTTGTCCAGCAGAGCCAGCAGAAGATGCTCGACGGTGATGAACTCATGACGCTGTTGCCGGGCTTCGACAAAGGCCATGTGCAAGCTGACTTCAAGTTCTTGCGCAATCATTCAGTTTCCTTCCATGATGCACGCCAGGGGATGCTGGTTTTCCCGTGCAAATACAGTTACCTGTTCCACCTTGGTGGCAGCAACATCGCGCGGATAGACTCCGCAGACGCCGCGACCCTCCATATGTACTTTGAGCATGATTTGCGTCGCTTGTTCTCGGTTTTTGGAAAAAAACTTTTGCAGCACGTGAATGACGAAGTCCATCGGCGTGAAATCGTCGTTAAGCAACACGACGGTATAGAGCGGCGGTGGTGCCAGTTGGGTGCGTTGTGCCTCGAGTAGAGAGGCGTCCTGATGCTGTTTGGCCATGACTTAATTCTAACCAGACTTTGGCATTGCGCAAAACTGCTTTTTTCTGGCTGTAAGTAGGCTGTTTTTACACAGAAACCACACTGTCAAAAGGGGGGCGCGAAAAATGCTTGACGTTTCTGGTGCAACTAGCGTACAAATACCACATGTTTTGGTTCAACTGTTTGTTGAATGCCAAACATGAAAGTCGGGCCATGCCCGGATCTTATCTTTTCAAGGATTTAGCAATATGGCAACAGGTACAGTTAAGTGGTTCAACGACGCCAAGGGTTTCGGCTTTATTACTCCGGATGATGGTAGTGAAGATCTCTTCGCCCATTTCTCCGCGATTACCATGGGCGGATTCAAGACCCTCAAAGAGGGCGAAAAAGTCACTTTCGATGTGACGCAGGGTCCTAAAGGCAAGCAAGCATCGAACATTGGGCGTGCCTGATTTCGGGTTGCTTTGAAAAAACCCGCCGTTGGCGGGTTTTTTTTCGCCTGGAGTTTGTCTTGCTTGGGCGGTAACAACTGGAAACAAAGTGAACTGCCAGACTCCGGTATCATAGCGTCTGACATTTCAAGTTGCGTCAGTGTGAAAACAGACTTTCAAATCCCTTTTGCCCGGCAGGCCATCGCTAGTCTTACTCTGGCGGTGATGCTTTGCCTTGGCGCGGTTTCAGTGGCTCAGGCCGATGATCTTCCTGATCTCGGAGAGTCGGCGCGCTCTGATTTTTCGCCGCAACTTGAGCGCCGGTTGGGCGAAAGCATCATGAACGAGATTCGCCTGCGTGAGCCCAGTTACGTCGAAGATCCGGAAGTTAATGACTATCTGAATCGACTGGGCCATCGGCTGGCGGACGCCAGTTCGAATCCAACCGGTGACTTTCATTTTTTCGCCATCCGCGATAACTCGGTCAATGCCTTTGCGATGTATGGCGGATTCATCGGAGTTAATACCGGGACCCTCCTGACAGCACAATCCGAGTCTGAATTGGCCGGCGTGGTGGCGCACGAAATTGCCCACGTGACGCAGAACCATCTGGCACGGCAGATTTCCAAACAGAAACAGGCATCGATACCGAGCATGATTGCCATGGCCGTCGGCTTGCTCGCGGCGCGTTCCAATTCGGCAGTGGCGGCAGGGACTATCATGTCATCCCAAGGCGCGGTGATTCAGGCGCAATTGGCCTATACCCGGGACTTTGAACGTGAGGCTGACCGGATGGGCTATATGTCGCTGGAAAAAGCCGGATTTGACGTGCGTGGCATGAGCGCGTTCTTTGGCCGCATGCAGAAGGCGGGGCATTTGTACGAGACCAATGCCCCGGTCTACTTGCGCTCACACCCGCTGACGGTCGAGCGTCTATCTGACATGCAGAATCGCGAACAGAGCTCTCCCTATCGACAAGTGCTCAGCAGTCTTGATTTCCATCTGATTCGCGCGAAATTAAGAGCGCAGATGGGGACGCCACGAGAAGCCGTATCCGAGTTCGACGCCCAGCTGAAAGAAAAGAAATATGCCTCGCAGGCGGCGACGCGCTATGGCCTGGCGGTTGCACAGTTGCGGGCCAAGGATACGGCTGGTGCGCAGCGAGAAATGGAAGCCTTACAGTCGCTCAAGGTGCTCTCTCCGCTGATTGCCGGGCTGGGTGCGGAAATCAAGAGTCGACTCGGTGACTTGCCGGCCGCCCAGGCGATCTATCGCGATGCACTGCAGCGGTTCCCAGAAGCCAAATCATTGGTCTATGGCTATGCCGAGGCCTTGTATGCCGGGCAGCGCTTTGAGCAGACCTTACAGTTCATTGACTCGCAGTTGCAACTGAGTTTTGCCGATTACAAACTCTACGGCCTGCAGGCCAAGACCTATGCTGCGTTGGGCAAGCGCTTGTTGCAGCATCGGGCGCAGGCCGAGTTCTATTTTCTCCAGGGGCAACTGGGTCCGGCTGTTGAGCAGCTGCAGTTCGCTCAGCAGGCGGCTGACGGGAATTTCTACGAACAGTCAGCGGTCGATGCGCGCTTGCGTGAGTTACGCAAGCTACGGATAGAAGACGAGAAGATGCGCCAGAATGGCGGTTAGAATGTCGTCTTTACCGTTCTGGAATTGATCATGCAGTTTGATCGAGAACTCGATGTCAAAGGGCTGAATTGCCCGTTGCCGATTTTACGTACCAAAAAAGCCCTCTCTGAAATGACCTCGGGGCAGGTCTTGCACGTCCTCGCCACCGACCCCAGTGCGGCCCGCGATTTTCAGGCCTTTGCCAAACAGACCGGCAACCAGTTGCTGTCCAGCTCGGAGGCCGAGCAGGTCTTTGAGTTCTACTTCGAGCGCAAGTAAGCGCCAACCATTGACGTTTCATTTCCTCTGACTCATGGCGAAGGAAGACTGCCGCTTCGCGCTTTTCGACAGCGATGACGGGCGTGCACTATTGTTGTCGGAGTACCACCGAACGCTCAGTTTCGACGGCAGATTTTCTCTCGACGTTTTCTTTGCCGAACTGGAAGCCGCTTCGGCGCGCGGTGAGTGGGTTGCGCTTGCCGCAGATTATGCGCTGGGCGGGTGTTTCGAAACGCGCACGCCACAAGCCTCCTTCAAACGTCCGCCGCTGCGCGCCTGGATATTTTCCCGCGCCCAGTGGCTTGCGGCGGAAGAGATCAGCGTTTTTATCGAACAGCGTATGGCTTCTCTGCAAGCGCACGAGCGCGTCGCCGGCGTCGCGGAAATCAAGCCGGCGCTTGACGCCGATCGCTATGTTGAACACGTCGAACAGATCAGGCGCTGGATCGTCGAAGGCGATTGTTATCAGATCAACCTGACCTTTCCGCTCGATTTTCAGGTTTACGGGCATCCGCTGGCGCTCTATGCCCGACTGCGTGAGCGCCAGCCGGTGCGCTATGGCGCATTCCTGGCGACACCCGAAGACAGCGTGCTCTCCTTTTCGCCCGAACTCTTTTTTGAGCGAACGGGAAGACGCGTTACTACGCGTCCGATGAAGGGCACCGCGCCGCGCGGGCTGACGCCAGAAGACGATGTGGCTCGGCGCAGCGCCTTAATGTCGTCGGCAAAGGAGCGTGCCGAGAACATCATGATCGTCGATCTGCTACGCAACGATCTGGGGCGTCTGGCGGCGCCCGGCCAGGTGCGCGTCGACGCCTTGTGTGCTACTGAAGCCTACCCGACCCTATGGCAGATGGTGTCCACGGTTTCGGCTGATTTGCCTGGCGTGCGATTGGTCGATATTTTTCGCGCCCTGTTTCCCTGCGGTTCAATCACCGGCGCACCGAAGATTCGCGCCATGCAGCGCATCGCCGAACTCGAGAAGGAGGAGCGTGGGCTGTATACCGGAGCCCTCGGCTGGATCGCACCGGATGGTGATTGCCGCTTCAACGTCGCCATCCGTACGCTGGAAATCCAGTCCGATGGTCGCGGGCGAATGGGTGTCGGCAGCGGCATCGTGATCGACGCTCAGCCGTACAACGAATACGCTGAATGCCTGCTGAAAGCGCGGTTCCTTACCGGTTTTGATCCGGGTTTTGAACTGATCGAAACGCTGCGACTCGATCGGGGTGAGTGCCCGCTCCTGTCGCTGCACCTGCAGCGTATGGAAGCGTCAGCTCGTGCCCTCGGTTTTGCCGTCGATAAGTCGGCAATCCTTGCCTCCTTGCAGGCCGAGTGCAGCAGAACCCCCGACGGGGTGCATCGCGTGCGCCTGACGCTGGCGCACGATGGAAAATTCCGTATCAACGTCGCCCCCTTGCCAGATGAAAAACGGGCCTGGCAAGTCATCTTCGCCGACGAAGTGCTCGATGCCGACAACACTCTCCTGCGCCACAAGACGACGGCGCGCAGCAGCTATGACCGCGTGCTGGCCGGATTACCCGACGGCGTCTTCGATGCGATTTTTCTCAATACGCGTGGCGAAGTCAGTGAAGGCGCGCGCAGCAATGTCTTCATCGAGTGTGACGGCGTGTTGCTAACGCCACCGCTACGCTGTGGCTTGTTGCCCGGCGTCATGCGCCGCCATTTACTAGAATCGGGGCGGGCTGTCGAACAGGTGCTGACAGTGGATGATCTGCGCGACGCGTCGGTACTGTGTCTCGGCAATGCCTTGCGCGGGTTGATTCCAGTGACGCTAAAAAGATGAGTTGTAGCCGCAATTTCTGAAAGACGAATTACTTTGGGTCGTGCTTACCAAAAACCGAAGCTTCGTCTTTGAACCGCTTGGTTACCGGCTCGGGCCGATAGGCCATCATCGATTCCAGCAGGCGCGACCAATTGCTATTGGCCAACGCCAGAACTTTTCTGCTAGCTAATAGACTTCGATGATGACATGAGGCTTTATCTATCGTCATCTCGTTAAGGATGGCCAAAATCATTAGCCTCAGCGGTAAATTTTGCCGCTCTTTCGCGTTTTCAGTCCGATTAGGCCGTATTTCCTGCTGGTATGCCATTTGCTCTATTCCTTGCATGAGTTTGTAAGGAGAATAATCGATGAGAGTTAATGCTACGCAAAACAGTGCGCCGAACCTGCTGCAACCGACGGTGAGTGGCGGGAAACCATCCGTCAGTTTTCAGACGGTGCTGGATAGCGCAACGCAGAATCTGGACCAGTCGGGACGAAGCGTCACGGTGGTGAAATCCTACGAGCGCCAGGAGCCGGCACAGGCGATCACGCGCCCGCAGACGCCGGCTCAAGAACTGGAGGAGTATTTGCGCAAGACCCCGGCGCAGCATATGCGCGAGGCCATCCTGAAGGAGATGGGTTTGAGCGAGGAGTCGCTCGCCGCCTTGCCGCCCGAGCAGCGGGCGGCGATCGAGAAAACCATTACCGACAAGATCAAGGAGCGGCTTCTGAACCAGAGTGGCAATACAAAAAATCAGGTGCAACAGCCCTTGCCGTTCGCGTCTTTGTCGATGCAGGAAAAATCGGGGGGTGGCCTCAAGGTGACTTGATCTGATTTGGTTGCTTACTTCGGTTCGTGCTTGCCAAAAACCGAAGCCTCGTCCTTGAGCCATTTGGTGACCGGCTCGGGCCGGTAAGCCATCATCGATTCCAGCAGGCGTTCAAAATCGTTGTCGGTCAGCGCCATCGCCCGGTTTTGCGGGCGCAGGAAGCCTTCGCCGACGGCGTGGTCGAACAGCGCCAGCAGCGGGTCGTAGAAACCATTGACGTTGAGCAGCCCGATCGGTTTGGCGTGGAAGCCGAGTTGGCCCCAGGTCAGGATTTCGCAGAATTCCTCGAAAGTGCCGAAGCCGCCGGGCAGGGCGATGAAACCGTCGGAGAGTTCGGCCATGCGCGCCTTGCGCGTGTGCATCGAATCGACGACTTCGAGCCGGGTCAGCGTGCGGTGTTCGACCGAACGGCCGGCAACTTCCTTGCCCATCAGCGCTTCCGGGATGATGCCGATGGCCGTTCCGCCGGCTTCCAGGCAGGCGTCGGCGACCGCGCCCATCAGGCCGATATTGCCACCGCCATAGACGAGTTCGATGCCGCGTCGGGCCAGGATACGGCCTGCCTGTTCGGCTTCGGTGCGGTAACGCGGGTCGTGGCCACTGTTCGAGCCGCAGAAGATGCAGATGCGCTTCATTGATAAAACCTCAATTTGTAAAAAGGGGCCAGGCTCAATTTCCGAGGAAATTGAGCCTGGCCCCTTTTAGCTTTAGGACTTTCCGGTGCTGCCGAAGCCGCCGGCACCGCGAGTGCTGGTGTCAAATTCGTCGACCACGTTGAAAGCGACCTGCATCACCGGGACGACGACGAGCTGGGCCAGGCGGTCGAGCGGGTTGAGGGTGAAGCTTTCAGATCCGCGGTTCCACGTTGAGACCATGATCTGGCCCTGGTAGTCGGAGTCGATCAGCCCGACCAGGTTGCCGAGCACGATGCCGTGTTTGTGACCCAGCCCCGAACGCGGCAGGATCATCGCGGCCAGACCGGGGTCTTCGAGATGGATGGCGATGCCGGTCGGGATTAGCACCGTTTCGCCCGGGATGATGGTCAGCGGGGCGTCGATGCAGGCGCGCAGATCAAGGCCGGCAGAACCGGGTGTGGCGTAGTGCGGCGGGCTGTCTTTGAGGCGGGGGTCGAGAATCAGGACGTCAATTCGGTGCATCAGTGTTTCTCCAATAGATCGGCAATATGCGCGACCAGCTGGCGCGCGAGTTCAAGTTTGGGGGCCGGTGTCAGCGGGTGTGCTCCGGTCGCGTCGAACAGCACCATGGTGTTGTCGTCGCCGCCAAAGCCATCCTGGATCAGGTTGCCGACGATCAGCGGGATTTTCTTGGCGAGACGTTTTTTCTCGGCATATTCCCTCAGGCTCTGGCTCTCGGCGGCAAAACCAACGCACAGTGGGGCGTCGGGCAGGGCGGCAACATCGGCCAGAATGTCCGGGTTCTGGATCAGTTCGATGGTCGGTGGGGCGCCGCCGTCCTTCTTGATCTTGTGTTCGGCGGAAAGCTTGGGGCGGTAATCGGCGACGGCGGCGACGCCGATGAAGACATCTTGCGCGGCGGCGCGTTGCATTACGGCAGCATGCATGTCGAGTGCGCTGATTACGTCGATGCGGGTTACGCCGCGCGGCGTCGGCTGACTGACCGGACCGCAGACCATCGTCACCTCGGCGCCCGATTCTTGCGCAGCACGGGCCAGGGCGAAGCCCATCTTGCCGCTCGACAGGTTGGTAATGCCGCGTACCGGGTCAATAGCCTCAAAGGTCGGTCCGGCGGTGAGCAGGAGTTTTTTTCCGGCGAGGGCCTTGGGTTGGAAAAAGGCGATGACTTCGGCGACGATATCTTCGGGTTCGAGCATGCGCCCGGCGCCGACCTCGCCACAGGCTTGTTCGCCGTTGGCCGGGCCGAAGATGGCAATGCCATCGCCACGCAGGGTGGCGATATTGCGCTGTGTCGCTGGATTGGCCCACATCTGCAGGTTCATCGCCGGAGCGACCAGTAGCGGGCAGTTGCGCGCCAGCGTCAATGTGCTCAGTAGGTCATCGGCCAGACCGTGCGCGACCTTGGCCAGGAAGTTGGCGGTGGCAGGAGCGATCAGCAGGACGTCGGCTTCGCGTGAGAAATTGATGTGTGCCATGCTGTTGGCGACGGTTTTGTCCCACTGCCCGATAAACACCGGTTTGCCGGAAAGGGCCTGGAAGGTCGTCGGGGTGACGAATTCGGTCGCTGCTTCGGTCAACGCCACCTGCACTGAGGCGCCCTGCTTGATCAGCAGGCGGACCAGCTCGGCCGCCTTGTACGCGGCGATACCGCCAGTGACTCCAAGGGCAATGTGTTTTCCGGTTAATTCCATGCGGCTCACCTGAAAGCTTGGTTAAAATGCAGATTGAGCATTTTAACCGAGATTAAGCCATGGCAATTACTGACTGGCCGCCGGAGGAGCGGCCGCGAGAACGTTTGCTGGCGCAGGGCGCGGCGGCGCTTTCCGATGCCGAGTTGCTGGCCCTCTTCCTGAGGGTCGGCGTCCGGGGTAAGAGTGCGGTTGATCTGGCGCGGCAGCTGATTGGTCATTTCGGCAGCTTGAACCGACTGTTTGCCGCCACGCCAGCCGAGTTGTCAACCATTCCTGGCATGGGGCCGGCCAAGTACGCCCAGTTACAGGCGGTATTGGAGATGTCGCGGCGGGCATTGGCTGAAGAAATGAAGGCGGCCGGTGTCTTTTCAAGCCCCAGAGCGGTCCGTGACTACTTGCGCCTGCATCTGTCCGGATTGCCGCACGAAGTTTTCTTTTCGCTCTGGCTGGATGCGCAGAACCGGCTGATTGCTGGCGAAGAACTGTTTCGGGGGTCGCTGACGCAAACTAGTGTGTATCCACGTGAGGTAGTTAAGATGGCTTTGCGTTATAATGCTGCCGCGGTCGTTTTGGCACACAATCATCCTTCCGGTGTGGCGGAACCCTCGGCAGCCGACGAGTTTCTGACCCGTGAGCTCAAGCAGGCATTGGCTTTGGTTGATGTTCGCGTGCTCGATCACTTCATTGTGGCCGGTCAGTCTCAACCGCTGTCGTTTGCTGAAAATGGCTTGTTGTAGGTCTTCAATAACAAAATACTTGAGTTTTACCGGCAACTTAGGATAAAATCGTCGGCTTTCTTCCCAAGATCAACTGGAGCAACAATCATGGCGCGTGTCTGCCAAGTAACGGGTAAAGGCCCAATGGTCGGAAACAATGTTTCCCATGCCAACAATCGTACGAAGCGCCGCTTCCTCCCGAACCTGCAGTACCGCCGTTTCTGGGTTGAAAGCGAAAACCATTGGATCCGCCTGCGCGTCTCCAATGCAGGTCTGCGCACTATCGACAAGAACGGTATCGACGTTGTGCTCGCTGATCTGCGCGCCCGCGGCGAAATCTGATAAGGAATTTCAGCCATGCGTGAAAAAATCAAACTCGAGTCGACCGCCGGTACCGGCCACTTCTACACGACGACCAAGAACAAGAAGACCAAGCCCGAAAAGCTTGAAATGATGAAATACGATCCTAAAGTCCGCAAGCACGTGGCTTACAAGGAAACCAAGCTGAAGTAATTCAGATGGTCACGAAAAAACCTCGCACCTTTGGCGAGGTTTTTTTTCGTCCGTGATTTGAGGTCTGCGTTTCAGGTGGGCTTGAAAGTATTGCAGAAGCGCAAGGTTTCCGGGTAAGGGAAGAAGCTGACCAGGTGTCCGGCGCGGATTTTTTCCTGCGCACTCTTCCAGAAGTCGACGCTCAAGAGGTCGCGGTGGTATTTGAGGAAGGCTTCACGAACCTTGGGTGAGCCGAGCAGGAAAGTGGCAAATTCTTCGGGGAAAATATCGTTCCGGGCGACCGAATACCAGGGTTCACCAGCCATTTCCATCTCCGGATACGGTGCCTCGGGAATGACGCGGAAATTGCAATCGGTCATGTATTCGATTTCGTCGTAGTCGTAGAAAACTACACGGTTGTAACTGGTCATGCCAAAGTTCTTCCACAGCATGTCACCGGGGAAGATGTTGGCGCAGGCCATCTCGCGGATGGCATTGCCGTACTCCAGGACCGCGTGATCGATCTGCTCCGGGGTGGCGGTGTCAAGGTAGAGATTGAGCGGCGTCATCCGGCGCTCGATGTAGAGATGCTTGATGATCAGGTCATCGCCGTCTTCTTCGAGCAGCGAGGGGACGCTAGCCTTGAGTGCCTCAAGGAGTTCTTTCGAAAAGCGTTTCTTGGGTAGCGCGACGACCGAGAACTCCAGCGAGTCGGCCATGCGTCCGACCCGATCGACCTGTTTGACGAGCAGGTATTTAGCCTTGACCGTGGCGTGGTCGACGTCCTTGGTCGCAGCGAAAACGTCGCGGATGATTTTGAAGACATACGGGTACGATGGCAGGGTGAACACCATCATGACCATGCCGCGGACGCCGGGGGCAATGATGAACTGGTCTTCCGAGTGCCGCAGGTGCTCCTTGAGATCGCGGAAGAACAGCGTCTTGCCCTGTTTGCCGAGTCCCAGCATGGTGTAAATTTCCGAGCGCGGCTTGTTGGGCATGATGCTGTGCAGGAATTGCACATAGCCTGACGGAACTTCCATGTCGACCATGAAATAGGCGCGCGACAGTGAAAAAAGTAACCCGATGCGCCAGGGTTCAAGCAGGATGGTATCGAGTACCAGGCGGCCATCGGGGCAGTGTAGTACCGGGATCGCAAAGGGCGTCTCGACGTGGCCGTTGATCGCTTTGCCGAAGATATACGCTGCCTTGTTGCGGTAAAACGCCGAATACAACACCTGAATCTGGACGTTGGGTTCAACTTTCGGCCAGTCGCCGAGGAACTTTTTGACCGTTCGCATGACGAATCCGACGTCACGGTCGAGATTCTCGAAAGGACGCTGCCAGTCGAAGTCGATGACGATCTGCTTGATCGTCTGGGCCAGACCGTGCTGAGTTGGGTAGTAACTGGAGTAGGTCGGTGGTTCGGAATAGATGTATTCGGTCGACACCGCCGGCCGGGCAAAGATGTAGTCGTTGTGAAAGTAGCTGCGATGCAGCAGTCTGGCGCAAACCGAGTTGAAGAAAGTTTCAGCGAGTTCGGGTTGTTTGTGCTTGATCAGCTGGCCGATGAACAGCAGTTTGAGCAGTTGCCAGGTGGCGTCGTCGAGCGAATGGGCGCCGTACTCGTCTTTAAGCAGTTTGGCCGTCATGTTGGCTCGACTGTCGAAAGAGAAAATGCGTTCGCGGACGGCATCCTGTACGCCCTTCCAATCACTTTGTTCGAAAAGCGTTTTGGCTTTCCGGCCGTAGTGGCGAACCAGGGCGTAGTGGGTATCGAAGCCGTCGATCATGGCCGTGACGATACGTGCGGGAAGCGGGTCCTGTTGCGTTGAAATGTTGGTCATGACGGGATGTTTCGGATATCGATGGGGGGTGTTTTGGAGCGCGTAACGCTCAGGAGAATATGCCGAATGCGGTTAATGACAACTGGCGAAGCGGGGTGATTTCCGCCATAATCAAAAGTACGGTCAAGCGGACGGCGTTGTTCCTGAAGCATTCTGTTACTCTCCAGAAGGTATGGCTTGGCAACAATAGGCGGGGCAACGGAGTGAGCAATCCTTGGCTAGCACGCTGCAAGGATATAACCAAATTACTGAGGTGGTGTAAATATGAGCGAAAAACTGGTCAAGGTACCGCAAGGCGGTCAAAAAATTATTCCTGGTCAAGCCATACCGGATAATCCGATTATTCCTTTCATCGAAGGTGACGGAATCGGTGTCGATATCACCCCGGTGATGATCAAGGTGGTCGATGCCGCTGTGGCCAAGGCTTATGCCGGCAAGAAAAAAATCCACTGGATGGAAGTCTATGCCGGCGAGAAGTCGACCCGGATGTACGGATCGGACGTCTGGTTGTCCGCCGAAACGCTGGATACGCTCAAGGAATACTCGGTATCGATCAAGGGGCCGATGACCACGCCGGTCGGTGGCGGCATCCGTTCGCTGAACGTAGCGCTGCGCCAGGAGCTTGACCTCTATCAGTGCGTGCGTCCGGTACAGTACTTCAAGGGCGTTCCTTCGCCGCTGAAGAAGCCGGAACTGTGCAATATGATTATTTTCCGCGAGAACACCGAAGACATCTACTGCGGTATCGAGTGGGCGCACGGCACCGATGCAGCGAAAAAAATCATCAAGTTCTTACAGGATGAAATGGGCGTCACAAAAATCCGTTTCCCGGAGTCTTCGGGAATCGGCATCAAGCCCATCTCTGTAGAAGGTACCGAGCGTCTGGTGCGGGCGGCGATCAAATACGCCATTGCCAACAAGCGCAAGTCGGTGACGATCGTGCACAAGGGCAATATCATGAAGTATACCGAGGGTAACTTCCGTGATTCGGCCTATGCGCTGGCCAAGCGTGAATTCGGTGGCGTCGAAATTGATGGCGGACCGTGGCTCAAGCTGCCGGACGGCATCATCGTCAAGGACGTCATCGCCGATGCCTTCCTGCAGCAGATCCTGTTGCGTCCGGCCGAATACGACGTAATTGCTACCACCAACCTGAACGGTGACTATATTTCCGACGCACTGGCGGCTCAGGTCGGCGGCATCGGCATTGCGCCGGGAGCCAATATCTCCGATCAGTACGCCTGCTTTGAGGCGACTCATGGAACGGCACCGAAATATGCCGGCAAGGACTACGTCAATCCGGGTTCGCTGATCCTCTCGGCCGAAATGATGCTGCGCCATCTGGGCTGGTTTGAAGCAGCCGATCTGATCGTTTCGTCGATGGAAAAAGCCATTACCGACAAGGTCGTGACCTACGATTTCGCCCGCCTGATGGATGGCGCAACAGAAGTATCCTGCTCGGGTTTCGGCAGTGCGATGATCGAACGGATGTAAGCCGTTTTATGTTGTTTGGCAAGCCCCTGCGTAAAACCGGGGGCTTTTTTTTAGATATTCGAGCGACGGAACGCCTTCAGGCGCTTGCCGTCGCCAATAATTGTTTGTCTGCCGAACCCAGGCGTTTTGAGGCGCCTTCCATGTGTTTGCGTGCGGCGTTGCGTGCCGCATCGGGATCTTGCCGGGAGATCGCTTCGACGATGGCCAGGTGTTCGTCCTTGACCTGTTGCGACAGGCTGTTGCGGGTCGCCTCGTAGTTGCGCAAGGTTCGGGTGGCAGTCCTCAGCAGATTGGTCAGAAATTCGATCAGCGCGAGGAAATGCGGGTTCCCGGTGGCTTCGGCAATGCGGTGATGGAATTCGATATCGGCATCGACGCCGTCGCCTCCCGACAATACATCGCTCTCGATCTGTTTCAGTGCCTGCTTGATGGCCACCATCTGGCTCTTGGTACGACGTTTCGCGGCAAGCGCTGCGATTTCGCCTTCCAGTGCATGGCGCAATTCGATGACCTGCAAGACAGATTGAATGGAGTCCAGCAGGTTGGGGTTGATGCGGAACGGGGCGTCAATATTCTTCTCGCGTACAAACACCCCACTGCCTTGCCGGGAGTCGACCAATCCTTCGGATTTGAGGCGGGAAACCGCCTCACGGATGACGGTTCGGCTGACGCCAAAGCGGCTCGCCATATTCATTTCCGACGGCAGGCGCGACCCGGGCGGAAAGTCATTCCCCGCAATCAGTTGTGTCAGCGCCTCACAAACGCGGTCGGTGAGCGTGCCCGAGGCAGTGAGTCGTTCGACCTTAAATTCCGGCTGTGTCGTCACTTTGACGTTCCTGAAATGATTTCGATGGAACAGGTTGTGTTTAAGGTGATCCTGTGCTTAACTATTCATAAGTTATCACATGTAATGTTGTATGACAACTGGGGCCAGTTAGGGCCATTCGGGTATGCCGCGATTTCTGAGAGTTGATTTGCAGCGGTCAGGGTGTTTTTATCGATAAATAGGGCAGGAGTATTCAACAAAGATAAGGGGCTGGGAATGAAAAATATTATTGCGATTGCATGTACGTTGTTGTGCGCTTCAGTGCAGGCGGCCGAACCGGCCAAGAGTGACTACAAGGCCAATTTCAAGGTCACCATGACGCAGGCGATAACCCATCCCTATGCCGTGGGTGCGCTCAAATTCGGCGAACTGCTCAAGGAACGGACCCAGGGCCGTCTTCAGGTCACGGTGTATTCCGACAGCCAGCTGGCCAAGGGTGAACGAGAAATGCTCGAAGCCCTGCAACAAGGCACCATCGACATTTATGTTGGTTCGACCGGGCCGGTCGGTAACTTCAGTCCGTCCATGCTGATCGTCGATATTCCTTTCCTGTTCCGTGATTACCACCAGGTCGACAAGGTGCTGGACGGTCCGATCGGCAAGCAACTGCTGACCGATGTGGATAAGGCTGGCTTCAAGGGATTGGCTTTCTGGGAAAACGGATTCAGGCATCTCACCAACAACAAGGTCATGGCCAAGACACCGGAAGAAGCCAAGGGTCTGAAGATCCGTACCATGGAAAACAAGGCGCATATGCTGGCGTTCAAGACCGCGGGCCTGAATCCGACACCAATGGCGTTCAGCGAACTGTATTCGGCCTTGCAACAGGGGGTGATTGACGGCCAGGAAAATCCGGTTGCGGTGTTCTATGGCTCCAAATTGTATGAAACCCAGAAGTATTTTTCTTTGACCGGCCACGTTTATTCGCCTGCTTTGTTCCTGTTCAGCATGCGCAAGTGGGAGCGTATCCCGAAGGCGGATCAGGACATCATCACCAAGACCGCCCTCGAGGTTGCGCAGTTTGAGCGCAAGATCAACCGTGACGACGAAGAAAAGAAGCTGAAAGAAATGGAAGGCAAAGGTCTCGTTGTCGTGCGCGATGTGAATAAAGCGGCCTGGCAGAAATCGATGCAGCCGGCGTTCGACGAGTTTGCCAAGCAGTTCGGCAAAGACAAGATCGACGCCATCCTCAATACCAAATAAAAACTCGGTAATTCAAGCCGATGGCCTTTCCCGTTCGGGAGAGGCCATCACCACGGCTGTGCGAAGTGCGGTTGTTTCAGGGGAAGACTATGCAGTTTTTGCGTCAGTTCAATGCCATCCTGCTTAAAGTGGCGGGTTGGAGTGTGATGGCATCCATGGCGGCGATTGCCATCATCATTCCTTATGAGGTGTTCGGTCGTTATGTGCTTGGCAGCATGTCGTCATGGACTAGCGAATTCTCACAATACGCTTTGGTATGGTCGTCGATGCTCGGCGGTGCGGTCGGACTTAAACGCGGTTATCAGGTGGGTATTACCTCCCTGACGGACAGCCTGCCTCCCGGGCCGTCGCGCTTCGTGCAGGCGCTCGGGCTCTCTGCCGTGCTGGTCTTTCTGGCCTTTGTCACCTATTACGGTTTTGATCAAATGCTGATGAACCGTTATCAGACCTCATCGACCATGGGGATTCCCATGAGCATTCCTTATTCGGCTTTACCGATTGGTTTCCTGATCATGTTCTTTGTCACGATTGAACAACTGCTGGATTTGCTGATGGGCGTTCAGGCGGAGAACAAAACATGCTGACCATTTTTGGATTGAGTTTTGTCATCCTGCTGGCACTAGGCATTCCCATTGCCATCGGGCTGGGCGGTTCAGCGATGGTTTATGTCCTGATGCAGGAAGACCTGTCGCTGACCATGCTGATACAGACCACCTTCGGTGGCATGTCATCGTTCCCGCTGCTGGCCATTCCCCTGTTCATGCTGGCCGGCAACCTGATGAACGAAGGTGGGTTGACCAAGGATCTGGTGCGCTTTGCCAAACTGGTCATGGGCCATATCAGTGGCGGTCTGGGTCTGGCCACTATCCTCGCCAGCGCGATTTTTGCCGCGATCTCAGGATCTGCCGTGGCCACGGCAGTAGCTATAGGTATGGTGATGATCCCGGCAATGAAGGAAGCCGGTTACGACGAGGAGGTCGGTGCGGCGGTAACAGCAACGGCGGCTTGCATGGGTCCGATCATCCCGCCGAGCATCCCGTTCATCATGTATGGCGTGATTGCCAACGTGTCGATTGGCGCCTTGTTTCTCGGCGGTGTGATTCCTGGCTTGTTGCTGGGGGCTTTTCTGATGGTTTATATGTATTTAGTTGCCAAGAAGAGAGGCTATCCGCGAGTCGCCAAAGCGTCGTTACGCGAAGTCCTCGCTGGAGCCTGGCAGGCGCTACCAGCCCTGCTGATGCCGGTGATCATTATGGGCGGCATCCTGGGCGGTGCTTTTACACCGACCGAAGCCGCGGGGGTCGTCGTCGCCTATGCCCTGCTGGTTGGCGGGTTGTTTTACCGCAGAATTCACTGGCGGCGCCTTCCGGATATTCTGCTGACCGCTGGCCTGGAATCGGCGATGGTTATGTTGCTGCTGGGACTCTCCGAACCTTTCTCGTGGATCATTGCCTCCGAGCAGATTCCCCAGCTGTTGATTAACGCCATCGGACAGATCAGCACGTCACCCTACGTGGTGTTGCTATTGATCAACATCCTGCTGATTCTTGTCGGCATTCCGCTGGAGACGGCACCGGCGATCACCATTGTCACGCCGGTGATCGCACCGATCGCCATGCAGCTCGGGATCGATCCGATTCATCTGGGCATCGTGGTCTGTTTCAATCTGGTGTTGGGCTTGATTACACCGCCAGTTGGTGCCGTACTGTTCTCGATTTGCAGCATTGCGAACATGAATCTGGCCAAGCTCAGTCGGGGGATATGGCCACCTTTCATCATTGCCTTGGTGGTTCTGGCGCTGATTACCTATATCCCGGCGCTGACTACCTTTTTACCCCATCTATTGATGAAGTGAGAAAGTGACATAACGATGTCTGTTCTTCTTGGCTGTATTGCCGACGATTTTACCGGTGGCACTGATCTGGCCGGCATGCTGGTCAAGGCCGGGATGCGTACGGTGCTAATGATCGGTGTTCCGCTCGTACCGATCGGCGAGGATGTTGATGCTGTCGTAATCGCCCTGAAGTCGCGCACGACGCCGGTCGACGAGGCCGTTGCTGAATCGCTGGCTGCGCT
>JBAXHE010000028.1:0-35733 GCA_037139055.1 Betaproteobacteria bacterium
CCATCTCTTCCGGAGGACGCTTGGCAATCGGCTGCGGCGCTTTCGGGTCACGCCGTGCCGCCGAGCGCTGACTCTCGCGCACCAGGTCGTCGTAGAAAATGAATTCGTCGCAGTTGGCAATCAGCAGATCGGACGTCGATTGCTTGACGCCGACGCCGATCACATACTTGGCGTTCTCGCGCAATTTGGAGACCAGCGGCGAGAAGTCGGAATCGCCACTGACGATGACAAAGGTATTGACGTGCGACTTGGTGTAACAGAGGTCGAGCGCGTCGACGACCATGCGGATATCGGCCGAATTCTTGCCGGACTGGCGCACATGCGGAATTTCGATCAGCTCGAAATTAGCCTCGTGCATGGTGGCCTTGAACGCCTTGTAGCGATCCCAGTCGCAATAGGCTTTCTTGAGAACGATACTGCCCTTGAGCAGCAGGCGTTCAAGCACCGGCTTGATGTCGAATTTCTCGTAGTTGGCATCGCGCACGCCGAGAGCGACGTTCTCGAAGTCGCAGAACATCGCCATGCTGACGGTTTCGGGGGATGCGGCCATGACACTCTCCTGTTGATTACAACTGCTGAGAATACCTGAAAACCGATCCCGGGATGATACTGATCCGGCAAATCCACTCACGAGACCGCCGGACAGGATCAGGGCTATTGAGCCGCTTTAAGCACCACCACCGGCCCCGGCTCGGCCCCAGAGTTCTTCAAAGATTCGGCCTTGAAGTCGTCCTTCCAGCCACCACCCAGCGCCTTGAACAGATCGACCGCCGAATTGAGCCGCGCTTGCCGCGTACCCACATAGGACAGCAGAGCATCGTTGGCGCTGCGCTGGGCGTCGAGCACTTCAAGGAAGGCCGAATAACCGGCTTGATAGCGAATCTGCGCCAGCTCAAGTGTTTTGCGCGTGGCGACGACGCGGGCTTCCTGGGCGCGCTCACCGACTTCATATTCGTTCAGGCTGACCAGCGCATCGTTGACTTCCTTGAAGGCGGTTTGTACCGTTTTCTGGTAGCTCACGAGCGCCTGTTTCTGGCGTGCGCTGGCCTGATCGATGCGGGCAAAATTGCGCCCGGCATCAAAAATCGGCATGGTCGCTGCCAGTCCGAGTGACCAGGTGGCCGCGCCCGAGGTAAACAGGTTGGCCAGCGCGGCACTTGAGCTCCCCGAGCTCCCCGTCAGCGACAGACTGGGGAACAGCGCCGCTTTGGCGACACCGATACGGGCGTTGGCCGAAACCAGGGTTTCCTCCGCCGAACGGATATCCGGCCGGGCTTCCAGCAAGCTTGAGGGAAGACCCGCCGGCGGCGTGGGCGGAAGAGGTAATTGGCGCAGATCACCTGCGGCAATGGTCAAACCCGGGCGCCCGGTAAGTAACGCCAATTGGCTTTCAGCCAGGGCGCGCTGACGACGCAGATCCGACAACTGTGCCTCCGCCGCCGCCAATACACTTTCCGCCTGATAGAGATCAAGCGGCGAAGCTGCGCCTCCCGCCTTACGGCTCTGCGCAATAGCCAGGGCCTTTTGGCGACTTTCCAGCGTATCGAGAGTCAAGGTCAGGTTGGCATCCACCGCCCGCAAGCTCAGGTAACCACTGGTCACCAGTCCGGCCACCGAGAGCTCAACGGTGTCTCGCGCATAGCGACTGGACAGCAGTTGCGCTCGCGCCGCTTCGTTGGCGCGGCGCAGCTTTCCCCAGAGATCGAGCTCGAATGACGTGGCCAGCGCGGCATTGCGGTTGTCCTGCAAACGCGGGACCGTTGCCGGTAGCGGAACGGCATTGCGGGTGCTGGCCTGGGTCCGTGTTGCTCCGGAACTCAGGTCGATTTGCGGGAAGAAGGTCGCGCCAGCTTCGCGCGCCACTCCTTCAGCCTCTTCAACCCGCGCCACTGCGGACAGAAGATCGTGGTTGTAGGTCAATGCCTGGGCCACCAGATCGTTCAGGATGGGGTCCTGAAACAGCAACCACCATTCTCTGATCTGAGGCGCAGTTGCGGCCTGCGGCGCACTTTCTCCTGCCACCTTGAATGACTCGGGCAGGCGGTCTTCGGGACGCTGGTAGTCTGGCCCGACGGCGCAGCCGGCGAGAAAGAGCGCGGCCAAAGCAGTAACGAGTGGTTTTTTCAAAAGGGATGGTCCCTGGAAATCAATGCGCCGCATCAGACCGTCTCCTCGTCATGATTCGCTTGGGTTTCGGAAGCCCCCTGCTTTTTACGTCCGGAGAGCCAACTGAAGAACATCGGGATGAAAATGGTGGCGATGAAAGTTGCGGCCAGCATGCCGCCGAAGACCCCGGTCCCCATCGACTTCCGCGCCGCCGCCCCGGCCCCGGAGGCCTTGACCAGCGGAAACACACCGAGGATAAAGGCCAGAGAAGTCATGACGATCGGCCGGAAGCGCAGGCGCGCGCCTTCCTGCGCCGCTTCCAGCACACCCAAGCCGGCGGCGCGTTTTTGCGCGGCGAATTCGACAATCAGAATGGCGTTCTTCGACGCCAAGCCGATCAGCACCACGAGGCCGATCTGGAAGTAGATGTCGTTGGGCATACCCCGGATCATCACCGCGGCCAGCGCGCCAAAGAGGGCGAAGGGAACGGCAAGGATGACCGCCAGCGGCAACGACCATTTTTCGTACTGCGCGGCCAGAATCAGGAAGACCATCAGGATACCGAAACCGAAGGCGACGGCCGAAGTCGTTCCGGCGCGTTTTTCCTGAAAGGCCTGACCGGTCCAGGCAAGTTCGTAGCCGGCAGGGAGGGCTTCCCTGGCCACCTCTTCGACGATCTTGATGGTATCCCCGGTACTGACCTTGGGAATCGAGTTGCCCATCACCTTGGCCGCCAGAAAACCGTTGAAGCGCTCCAGCTGCTCCGGCCCGACGATACTCTTGACCTTGATCAGCGCAGATATCGGAACGATTGCGCCGCTACTCGAACGCACATAGACCTTGCCGATGTCTTCCGGCCGCGATCGATAGGTGGCATCAGACTGCATCTGAACGCGGTAGGTACGGCCGTTGAGGTTGAAATCGTTGATGTAGAGCGAGCCGATGGCTGCCTGCAAGGTCTGGTACACATCGGCGACCGGAATCCCCAGCGAAATGGCTTTGGCTTCATTGACCTCGACATACAGTTGGGGCGAACTGGGACGGAAGAAGGTATTGATGCCGACCAGCTCCGGGCGCTTTTTCAACGCTTCAACAAATTGCTGAATCACGCCAGCCAGTTTTTGCGGACTGCTATCGCCACGCGCCTGAACAAAAGCCTCGAATCCACCGGCTGCGCCCAGACCGCGAATTGCCGGGGGATTGAACACCAGACCCAGACCATCAGGAAGCATCATGCCCATGCCGGAGAACTTCTTGGCCAGCGCGTCCGCATCGGTAGTGCGCTTATCCCAATCGACCAGCGGAATGAATACCGTACCGGCGCTGCTTTTCATGCCACCGCCGATGATGTCATTACCGGCGATGACGAAGACCTTGTCTACGGCCGGATCCTGCTTGAGCATATTCTGGAACTGATCGCCGGTGGCCCGGGTGCGCTGCAGGCTGGCGCCATCGGGAAGCATCAGCGCGCTGATCAGATAGCCTTGATCTTCGGCCGGAACGAAGCCGCCAGGAACGGCGCGAAACATCAGAATGCTGCCACCGAGAATGACCACACAGGCCACGGTACCAATGATGCGATGGTGCAGGGTCTTGTTGACCGTATTGGTATAGGTACGGGTAAACGCCTCAAACCCCCGGTTGAAGGGCCGGAAAAATGCGTGTTCCGTGTGCTTTTCCTCGAGCAACAGCGCGCACAGTGCCGGCGTCAGGGTCAGTGCGACAATCCCCGAGAGCGTGACCGAGATCGCCACGGTCACGGCGAACTGCTGGTAGAGCTTGCCGGCGATACCGCCGAGGAAGGCCACCGGAATGAACACCGCACACAACACCAGGACGATAGCTACTACCGCACTGGAAACCTCCTTCATGGCCTGAATGGCCGCTTCACGCGGCTTCATTTTCTCTTCCCACATCAGCCGTTCGACGTTTTCCAGCACGACAATCGCATCATCGACGACGATGCCGATGGCCAACACCATGGCGAACAGGGTCAGCGTATTGATCGAGAAACCAAAGACCCATAGCCCGGCGAAGGTTCCAATCAGCGACACCGGCACGGCGACCAGCGGAATCAGGGTAGCGCGCCAGTTCTGCAGGAAAACAAAAACCACCAAGGCAACCATGAGCAGCGCTTCGATCAGGGTGTGGACCACTTCGGTAATCGACGCCTGGACAAACTTGGTGGTGTCGAACGGAACAACGTAGTCCATTCCCGCCGGGAACTTCAGCTTCAACTCTTCCATCTTGCTGCGCACACGCTCGGCGACTTCCAGTGCATTGGCGCCGGATTGCAGGAAGATACCGACGCCGACGACCGGCTTGCCCTGCAGGGCAGTGCTGGCGTCGTAGTTCTGAGCGCCGAGTTCGACCCGGGCGACATCCTTGAGCGTCAGAATGCCTTTCGGGCCACCGGCACGGATGACGATGTTGCCAAACTCTTCCGGCGTCGTCAGTCGCCCTTTGGCAGTCACGGTATAGACCAGTTGCTGCCCGTTGGGTGCCGGCTCCTGTCCGATCTTTCCGGCAGCGTTCTGTTTATTCTGGGCGCTGATGGCATTGGCAATCTCGGTCGTTGTTACCCCGAGCTGAGCCATGCGATCGGGCTTGAGCCAGAAGCGCATCGAGTAATCGAGTGCACCGAAAATCTGCGCATCGCCGACACCGGGAATGCGCTTCAGATCGTCGAGGATGTTCACTAGCGCGTAATTGGACAGGAACAGCGGCGACAAGCTGCCATCGGGTGAAGTGATCGTCGACACCATCAGGATGTCGTTGGAGCGCTTCTGCACGACCACGCCGAACTGCCGGACAACGTCGGGCAGACGCGGCTCGGCAATCTTGACCCGGTTATTGACGTTAACCGTCGCCATGTCCACGTTGGTCCCGACTTCGAACGACGCGGTAATTGTCAGGCTGCCGTTGGACGCGGCGGTAGAGTTGAAATACATCAGGTGTTCAACGCCGGACAATTGCTCCTCGATCGGTCCGGCAACGGTCTTGGCCAGCGTTTCGGCGGAAGCGCCCGGGTAGGACGCCGAAATAATCACCGTCGGCGGAGTAATTTCGGGGTACTGGGCGATGGGCAAGACCCGCGCCGCCATGATCCCGGCGATGACGATGATGATGGAGATGACCGCCGCGAAGATCGGCCGGCTGATAAAAAATCGTGACATGGTTGTGCTCTATCCCTTCCTGTTGCCGCTTACGGTTTGCCAGGAGCGGCAGGCTGCGCGGGAGACGCACCACTGGAGGAGCTGGGGGCCCCTTCAGCCGGCTTGCCCGACGCAGGCGGGTTGGCTTCCGGAGCATTGCCAGCACCCGGAGCACCCGGGACGGCTTGCGGTCCGTGCGGAGCAACGCTAGCGCCAGGTCGAAGTTTCATCAGATTATCCACGATCACCTTGTCGCCGGGCTGCAGGCCTTTGGTAATCACCCAGTCCTTGCCAATCCATTCAGCGGTTTGCACTGGGCGTGGGGCGACCTTATTGTCGCTGTCGGCAACCATCACCAGACGCGCTTGCTCGGTCTGCAGCACGGCCGACTGCGGCACTAGGAACACGCCCTTGCGCTCGCCAACGAGCAAACGAATACGCACAAACTGACCGGGCAATAGCTTGCCTTCCTTGTTGTCAAACTCGGCGCGCAACTGCTGCGTCCCCAGGGTCGTATCGATGCTCGAAGCGAGGAAATTGATTTTGCCCTGCTGGGAGTACTGGCTGCCGTCCGGCAGGATCATTTCGACGCCGCCGACCATCTCGGCCTTCAACTGGCCATCGGGCAAGCTGGCGACGTCGGATTCAGCCAGACCAAAGCGTGCCCACATCGGATTCGATTGATACACCGAGGTCAGCAGACTGGCGTCACTGGTGTTGATCAGATTACCTTCGGACTTGACCGCCCTCCCGGAAGTGCCGGAAACCGGCGCCGTTACGGTCGTCCACGACAAATTGAGTCGAGCCTGCCGTAGCGCGGCCTGAGCCATGGCATTGGCCGAAACCGCGTCGTCGTACTCTTTCTGGCTGATCGCCTGATGCGCAATCAATCCTTTCAGGCGTGCTTCTTCGCGAGCTGACTGATCGGCTTTGGCGCGGGCTTCGTCAAGCGCATTTTCATAAGCAGAACGGTCGATCTGGAACAGCGGCTGACCGGCCTTGACCATTGAGCCTTCCTCGTAGAGACGCTTGATCAGGATGCCGCCGACACGGGCGCGAACTTCGGTTTCCTTCGCGCCTTCGGTCTGGGCCATCAGTTCAATCACCGTCGGCAGGTTCTTCGGCTGCATTTCCAGCACCGTCACCGGCAACGCCGGAGGGGGTCCGGCGGGAGGCGGCGCACTGCCACCCGAACAGGCAGACAGGGCCAGAGCGATACACGTAGCGGCAAACGCCCGCGAACGGGAGGACGAAAAAGGCAATTGAACGAACGACATGGGAACCACTCCAGACTTGAATTATCGCGTATAATACATACAATCATGAATGTATGCAAATGGGCGGCGCTAAATGCTTACATAAGAAGTCCACTTTAATCGGGAAGTTCAATCAGAGTATTTCCAAACCTTACACGGACTATTCGAAGCGGATATGCGAAGGAGTCATCATGGCCAGAAAAACCAAAGCCGAAGCGGAACAAACCCGTCAGGAAATCGTCAATGCAGCGCGCTCTGTGTTTCACCAATGTGGGGTCAGCCGCACCTCGCTCGAGCATATTGCCAAAGTCGCCGGCGTCACACGCGGGGCGATTTACTGGCACTTTGCCAACAAGGCCGCGCTGTTTTATGCGATGTGCGACGAATCGTCAGCAAAACTTGACCACGCACGGGCTTTCCTCACCTCGGAAGAGTTCGTCAACCCGCTCGACGCCATTGAACGTTCCATGCTCGAGTTTCTTGAGGCTGTCGGGAATACCCCTTCGGTGCGACAGACGTTCGAAATCATGCTGATGCGCTGCGAATACGTCGACGAATTTTCACCGGTATTGCATGAAGTGAATAAGCCCTGTTTTGACTTTCTCGCCCGCCTGAAAACGGTTTATGCCCGCGCCGCCGAAAAAGGCTTTTTGCGCCCAACGCTCGACCCGGACGCCATGGCTTACGACACGCTATCCTTCACCACCGGGCTGTTCAATAACTGGCTGGCCGGAGCGGGAAGTAACGAATCGCATTTACCGGTGCGCACGATGATCCGCAACCATATGGCCCTGCGCCGCCGCGACGCCTAAACTCAAGCCTGACGGGCACGCAATTGCCCGCAGCCGCCGTCGATATCCTGACCAGCCGAATCGCGCAAACAGGCGATAATGCCGCGCTGGCGCAGCCGCCCGGTCAGGCGGCTGGCATGCTCCCAGCTTGGGCGGCGGAATGATGAGCCCTCGACAGCATTGAAGGGAATGAAATTCATCATCGCGTATTTCCCAGTCAGCAGATCGGCCAACCGGTCGATTTCCGCCTCGCTGTCATTGACCCCGGCCAGCAGGGTCCACTGATACTGAATCGGATAACCACTTGAGCGCGCGTAGGCTTCGCCCAGTTCGACAAGTTCCTGCGGGTCGATGTGCGGCGCCTTCGGCAAGAGCTGGACACGCAAGTTGGAGTCTGTGGTGTGCAGCGACAGGGCCAGCGCCGGTCGAACCCGCTCCAGAGGCAGACGCTCGAAGACCCGCCGATCACCAACGGTGGAAAAGACCAAATTCTTGTGCCCGATCGCTCCGGCGGTGCCGAGCAGGTCGATGGCTTCAAGCACGTTGTCCAGGTTGTGCGCCGGTTCGCCCATGCCCATGAATACCACGCGCTTGACCACCCGCTGGCGGCGCGCCAGGACAACCTGCGCCACGATCTCGGCACTGCCCAACTGACGCAGTAAACCGTCGCGACCCGTCATGCAGAACAGACAGCCGACCGCGCACCCGACCTGCGTCGACACGCACACTCCGTCGCGCGGCAAGAGCACGCTTTCCACGGTCTGCCCGTCGGGCAGTTCAACCAGCAAACGTGCCGACCCATCGGCGCCCGGATGCGTCGAACGCACGCGAGCCAGACCGTCGAGATCGGCAGACAGTACCGGCAGGGCGTTGCGCAGAGCCAAGGGAAGGAAAGTCTCGGCCGCCTGTCTGCGCGCCCCGCTGTCGAGGGGGCGCGCCTGCAGCCAGGCACGCAGTACGCGATCCTGGTGACTGGTTTTAGCGCCCAGATCGTGAAGACGCTGACGGAGTGTTTCAATTTTCATGGCAGGCGAATGCTAGCATCAGACTTGCCAAAATTCATCGACAACTTGCCGCCCTCCCTGCTTCAGCAGTTACAATACCGTGTAGACCTCACGCGCTGTATGCCCTACCGCGCCACTTGATTATTCGCCAGGAAAGATAGCCCCATGCGCATCGAACAGGATCTGAAGCTCGATTTCAAGGACGTGCTGATTCGTCCCAAACGCTCAACGCTCACCTCACGTTCAGAAGTCGATATTTCACGCGATTTCGTTTTTCTCCACTCGCAGCGTAAATATCACGGCATCCCGATCATCGCCGCCAACATGGACACCACCGGAACGCTGGAAATGGCCCGCGCGCTCGCCAAGCACAAGCTCTCGGTGGCCTTGCACAAGCACTACAACGATGCCGAACTGCTGGCCTTTTTTGCCGAACAACCCGAGTTGCCTCCGACGTTTTACTCGATGGGAATCACCACGCCGGATTTCGATAAATTCGACCGCATCATGAAGCAGGCCAACGGCACCATCCAGAATGTCTGCGTTGATGTCGCCAACGGCTATACCAAGGCTTTCGTCAGCTTCATTCAAAAACTGCGCGGTGCTTACCCGGACATTACCATCATGGCCGGCAATGTCGTGACCGGCGAAATGACCGAAGAACTGATTCTCGACGGTGTGGATATCGTCAAGGTCGGCATCGGTCCCGGCTCGGTATGCACCACGCGCAAGATGTCCGGAGTCGGCTACCCGCAGCTCTCGGCAATCATCGAATGCGCCGATGCGGCGCACGGTCTGCGCGGGCTGATCTGCGCCGATGGTGGCTGCACCTCGCCGGGCGATCTGGCCAAGGCTTTTGGCGCTGGCGCCGACTTCATCATGCTCGGCGGGATGCTCGCCGGCCACGACGAATGCAGCTCGGAAATCGTCGAGGTCGACGGCGTGCGCAAGATGCAGTTTTACGGCATGAGCTCGCGCGAGGCGATGGAAAAATACGCCGGTGGAGTGGCAGCCTACCGCGCGTCCGAAGGCAAAGAAGTCTTTCTCGACTATCGTGGTCCGGTCGAAGGGACGCTACAAGACATTCTTGGCGGCGTGCGCTCGGCATGCACCTACGTCGGCGCACGCAAGCTCAAGGAATTATCAAAATGCACGACCTTCATCCGCGTCAGCCAGCAGCTCAACGAGGTCTTCGGGAAGTCCTAGTCGTCAGTCACGCAGATTCTGCTATGTTCGGCACGCCCCGCATCCCCACTCGCTTTGTCGCTCATCCTCGCCATAGTCGTGCTATGGCTGTGGTGCGCTTCGTGCGCCTGGGGCGCGGTTGCGCACCTCTGCATCAACGCAAACCTGCGTGACTGACGACTAAGCCGCGCGCAGGGCATCGACGATTTTCATCCGGGAGGCGCGCAAGGCTGGTAGGAATCCGCCGACCAGCCCCATGAACAGCGAAAAGCCGAGGCTTTTTCCGATGATGCTGGCATTTAGCGTAAATGAGAAAGCCAGTTCGGAAAACGATTGCCAGTTCATCGTCGAAATGGTGAACAGCTGCATGAACGAGGCGAGGAACAGCCCGAACAAACCGCCGAGCAGCGACAGGAACAACGACTCGAGCAGGAAAGCGCTCAGGATGCTGGCCTTGCGGAAGCCCAGGGCGCGCAGGGTACCGATCTCGGCGGTACGGTTGGACACCGCCGCATACATGGTGATCATCGCGCCGATCACCGCGCCGATGGAAAAGATGATCGACAGCGACAACCCGAGGATGCGAATGAAGGTCGACAGCGCTTCCGACTGGTCGGCGTAAAACTGCGTTTCTCGCTTGGCTTCGAGCGTCAGCCGCGGATCGCTTTCGATCTCGGCCTTCGCCGCATCAAATTGACGGCCATCGTTGAGGCGGAAGATCAGCGAGGAATACACCGGCCGCCGGAAGGATTGCATTAGCTGATCGACATCGCCCCAGATCTCGGAATCAAAACCCGATTTACCGGCATCGAAGACCCCGACCACCACCCACTCGCGTCCGGCAAAGCGCAGGGACTCGCCCAGCCCGGCGTTGGCAAAGCGTTCCGCAATCGCCCGCCCGGCAATGATTTCATTGCTGCCGCTGCGGAACATCCGGCCACTGACGATCTGCACCTGCGGGCGCAGCGTCAAGCCCATCGGTGAGACGCCGCGGATGATGATGTTCGACGGCTTTTCCGCTCCACTGCCGGCCTGGCGCTTGTTCAGCGAAATCAGGACCACCGTTTCCTTCGATACCTGACGCTCGCCGCCCTCACCGATGGACACCTGCGACAGGCTCTCGACAATCGCTGCCGGCAGGCGGTCAATGCCACTCTGCACTTCGGTTCCGGATGAACGACGCGTCACCACCACGTTGTCGGGCGAACCGGTTTCAACCAGCGTTTTGCGCAAACCTTCGTCGAGCATCAGCACGGCAGCGAAAACAAACACCACCAGCGCCATGCCCCCCGCCGTGAGTCCTGTCGTCCATTTTCGCACCCACAGATTGCGCAAGGAATAGGCGACTGGAACCTGCATCAGCCAATGCTCCTGAGGCCATCAACAATCTTCACCCGCGCCGCGCTGCGTGCCGGGAATACCGCCGATACCAGCCCCACTGCCAAGGAGCAGACAAGCTGCAGAATGACCGTCGAATCCGACACTAGAAAGACCGGGAACAGTGTACCCATGGCCCGGCCAAAAGCATCAGCCACCGGGAAGGTCAGGGCAATGCCGATTACCCCACCCAGCGCAGCGATGGCCAGTGATTCGCCAAAGATCAGCCCTTTGACGAAGGCCGGCCCGAAGCCGAGCGCCTTCAGTGTGGCGTATTCGGCGGTACGTTCGCGCACAGTCATGGCCATGGTATTGGCCATCACCGCGAGAATGATGAAGATCACCAGATACGAGACCAGCCGGATCGCCACCACGATGGCCTCGGTCATCGAGACAAAGCCCAGCTGGAAGGCCTTTTCGGTTTCGGTCAGCGTTTCAGCATTGCTGTTCTTGAACTCCTTGTCGATGGCCAAACTGATTTCGGCCACCCGCGAGGGGTCGGTCACCTCGACGATATACACGCCCACCTGGTTGGCGCGGCGTGCCGAACGCTTCTTCATGGTTTCGTTGAGATATTCCCACTGGAAGAGCATCTGCGAGACATCGGTCTTGGCATCACGCCCGGTATAGATGCCGCGCACCACGAACTCCCATTGACCGGGGAAGATCGTACCCTTGAGCGTCACCGTATCGCCCAGTTTGAAACCATAGGTCGCGGCCAGCTTCTCACCGACAATCGCCCCCTTGCGGTCACGGATAAACTCTTTTCGCTCCTCCTCGGTCAGCACAAATTCCGGATAGAGGTCGAGATAGGTCGATGCCTCGACGGCAAACTGCGGGAAGAAATTCTTCGGTTCCTTGTAAATGCCACCGAACCAGTTGGCCACGGTGATCGCCCTGACCCCGTCGATCTGGCGAATTTTCTGACGGTAGGTCAGCGGCATAGGAAACACCAGCGAAATCGCATTGCGTACCACCAGCCGCGCATTCGAGGCGCCCTCGGCCCCGGCGTACCACGCCTCGACCACCGTCGACAGCAGCCCGAAGGCCAGCACCGCAACGGTCAGCCCGACAATCGTCAGCAGCGTGCGCAGCTTGTGGCGAAAGGCATTGCGGAAAATGAGGGAGAACAGCATGATCGCGGCTAGCGAATGTCCTGGCGCCCGGAAAGTTCGCCCTTTTCCAGATGCATGATGGCATGGGCATGTTCGGCAGCGCGCTGATCATGCGTGACCATGATGATGGTCTTGCCGATCTCGTCATTCAGGCGTTGCATCAGGCGCAGCACTTCACTGGCCGATTCACGGTCCAGGTCGCCGGTCGGCTCGTCGGCGACAATCACCGTCGGGTCGGTAATCAGCGCGCGGGCAATGGCCACCCGTTGCTGCTGCCCTCCGGACAATTCCGACGGCACATGCGTCATGCGGTCGGCCAGCCCGACCATCGACAGCGCGAGTTCGGCCCGCTCACGCCGTTCGGCGCGCGGCATTTTCTTCAGCAATAGAGGCAGCTCGACATTTTCCAGCGCCGTCAGCACCGGCATCAGATTGTAGAACTGAAAAATGAAACCGACATGCCAGGCACGCCAGTCGGCCAGATCGGCCTCACCCAGCTGGCCGATATCCTCCCCCGCGACGATCAGCTGTCCGGAATCCGGACGGTCAATCCCGGCGATCAGGTTAAGCAGGGTACTTTTCCCTGACCCAGAAGGGCCCATCAGCGAAAGAAATTCGCCGGAGGCGATATCGAATGTAATTCCGCTCAGCACCGGAACCGTCTGCTGTCCACGCCGGTAGCTCTTGACGATATGACGCAAAGAAACGAGCGGTGACGTACTCATGTTCATTTCTGCGCCGGCTTGACCTTGTCGCCATCGCGCAGCGTATCCGGCGGATGCGCCACCACCTTGTCGCCGGCCTTGAGCGCCGCCGGTTCAAAGCTCAGTGCGACCAGATCGTTGATCTTCTGCCCGACCGCCACGGCGATCATTTTCACCCGTCCGTCACTGAGCAGGAACAGCACGCTCTTTCCCTCGCGCTGGGCAATGGCCGTGGCATGCACTGCGGTCAGCGGCTGGCGCTCGCTTTCGGCAATATCCTTCTCGAGAAAAGCCACCTTGGCGCTCATCTCGGGAAGAACCGCCGGATCGAGTTCAACAAAGCGGATTTTGACCAGCACGGTGGCCTTGGCCCGATCCACCGTCGGCACGGTGCGACTGACCACGCCGCGCATGCGCCGGTCGGGGAAGGCATCCAGCTGAATCTCGCACGGCTGGCCAACGCGGATCCGACCAATATTGGCCTCCGAAACATCGGCTTCAACTTCCAGCGTTTCCATGTCGGCCATGGTCACCACCGCGCCCTTGCTTTCCTGCGCGGACGAGAAGGGGGTAATCACATCACCGACATTGGCCGCCTTGGTCAGCACCACGCCGTCAAACGGCGCGCGAATCAGCGTCTGGTCGACACCCACCTGCAGCGCACGCTGATTGGCCTGCGCCACACCAACGCCGGCTCTGGCCTTGTCGAATCGCGCCTGGGCGGCATCCAGCGCCGAAGCGGAGATGAATTTCTTGCTTTCCAGATCGCGGGTCCGCAACAAGGATCGTTCAGCGTCCTGCAACTCGGCCTGGGCCGAACGAACACCGGCCGCGGCCTGCTCGACTTGGGCCTGGACATCACGATTCTCCAGACGGGCAATCACCTCGCCCATCTTCACCCGGCTGCCTTCGGTCACCCCCAGCCACTCCAGTCGCCCGGTGGCTTTCGAAGCCACCGACGCCTTGCGCTGCGCCACCACATAGCCGGCGGCATTGAGCTGCGTCACCGCCTGATAAGGGTAGGCGGTAGTGATCGACACGCTGTCGACGCTCTTTTCGGCATTCATCCGCAGCACCCCAACCCCGGCGATCAGCAGAACGGCCGCTGCCGCACCCCATAACCAGCGGCGCCGCCCGGAGTGAGGCACCCGGGTCGCGTGCAGAGTACGATCAATGGAGAGTCGGGACAAATCCTGTTCAGGCACGACAAAACCTCGCGAAGGGTTCAAGTGTGATTATACCGAGTGGCAGGGTCGCTTTCCGCACCGCGGGCAGCCGACTAGTCTTCGAGCGCGTTGGCCAGGCGGATGTAATCGGCCAGCGACAGCTCCTCGGCCCGCGCCGTCGGCTCGACGCCCAGCGCGACCAGGCGCTCGGGCGGCACTAGCTCTTTGAGGTTGTTGCGCAGCATTTTCCGCCGCTGGGCAAAGGCCGCCGAAACCAGCGCCGCGAAGCGCTCTTCATTTTTCACCGTCAGCTCATCGGCCGGTTTGGGAATCAGGCGCACTACCGCCGAATCAACCTTGGGCGCCGGGGAAAAAGATTCGGGTGGCACGTCGAACAGCCAGTCCATGACAAAACGATACTGGAGCATGACCGACAGGCGGCCATAATCGGACGTTCCAGGCTCGGCCACCATGCGCTCGACCACTTCTTTCTGAAGCATGAAATGCATGTCATAGACGTGATCGGCAAAACCGGCCAGATGGAAGAGCAGCGGCGTTGAGATGTTGTACGGCAGATTGCCGACCACATGCATCTTGCCCTCGACCAAAGCGCCGAAGTCGAAGGCCAGCGCGTCTCCCTCATGAATCGTCAGTTTCTCCTGCGCAGGGCGTTTCTTCAGGCGGGCGACGATGTCACGGTCGATTTCAACCACGTACAGATGATCGAGGCGCTGCAGCAGCGGATCGGTCAGTGCTCCCAGGCCAGGACCAATCTCGACCACGCAGGCATCGCGCTTGGGCGCGACGGCATTGACGATATCTGCAATCACCTGCTGATCAACCAGGAAGTTCTGCCCAAAGCGTTTTCGCGCTACGTGCTTGCTCATACCACCACCCCTTGTCGAAACGCTTCAGTGCAGACTAACCTGCCCCAGCAGGTTATGCCGAAACTAAAACGTTTTCGTGCGACGTGCTTGCTCATACCACCCACCTGATGTTTAGCGTTCTAATTTTTGCGCAAAAAGCGCAGATGGGTTTTATCTCCTCACCCCTCACTCCTTACCCCTCACTGCCCTTGCCGCCATTTCGACCGCCTGTTCCACTGCAACAAAGAGACTCCCGGCATCCGCGCGTCCCGTTCCAGCCAGTTCCAGCGCAGTACCGTGATCGACCGAGGTGCGGATGATCGGCAACCCCAGCGTGACGTTGATGCCGCTGCCAAAGCTGGCGTACTTCAGCGCGGTCAGCCCCTGATCGTGATACATGGCCAGAACGCAGTCGCCCTGCGCCAGCATCGGTGGAGTAAACATCGTGTCGGCCGGCAAGGGGCCGATCAGTTTCATCCTATCGGCGCGCAGCCGCTGGAGGACGGGTATGATTACGTCGATTTCTTCATGCCCGAGATAGCCGCCCTCGCCGGCATGCGGATTAAGTCCGGCAACCAGGATACGCGGTTCGGCGAGGCCGTACTTCCGGCCCATCTCGGCATGCAGGATGCGCAGCGTCTGTTCCAGCGATTCCTGGGTAATGGCGGCTGGCACGTCCTTCAAGGGCAGATGCGTTGTCGCCAAGGCCACCCGCAAGCCGCCGCCGGCAAGCATCATGACCACCTGAGGCGTTGCCGTTTTGTCGGCCAGGTACTCGGTGTGCCCGGTAAACGGGATTCCGGCATCGTTGATGATGCCTTTGTGCACCGGCGCCGTGACCATGGCGGAAAACTCTCCGGAAACACATCCTTCCAGCCCACGATCGAGTAGTTGCAGCACATAGGAGGAATTGGCCGCATCCAGCTGCCCGGCTACGGAGGCTTTGTTTAATGGGCAGTGCAAAACGTCAAGCGCCCCCGAAGACGGGAGAACATCAGGGGACCACTCGCGCAGCGTCACCGCGAGTCCGATATTTTTGGCGCGCTCGGCCAGCAGATTCCGATCCGCCAGAACGACGATTCGCGCACTACCTCGCCACTCAGCCAGGCGCAAGCAGAGCTCAGGACCGATCCCTGCCGGCTCGCCCGAGGTCACCGCAATGAGTGGGCGATCAAGCATGCTCAGCGCTCCTCGAGACGCAGTTCGACGTAGGCCCGGTCTCTCACCTGCCGCAACCAGTCCTGATAGGCTTCATCCATTTTACGTTCGCGCAGCACCTGTCGAGCCGCAGCGCGCTGCCGGTCCGCCGAAACGTCCTGCACCCGCCGCTCGAGCACTTCAATCAAATGAAAACCAAACGGGGATTGAACGGGCTCACTCACCACTCCCGGCTTTAACTGATCCATTGCCTGTTGAAATTCAGGAACAGTATCGCCAGGATAAATCCACCCCAGATCTCCCCCCTTGGAGGCAGCGCCATCCTGTGAATAGAGCCTGGCCAATTCGGCAAAACTCGCTCCATGCTTGATCCGCTCATACAAACCGGCCAGTTTGTGCTTGGCATCCGCCTCAGAGACGATTTCATTGACCTTGATCAGGATATGTCTGACCCGGGTCTGCTGAACGGCAGGCAAGGATTTCCCGCCACTTTTTGACAACAGTTTGACGATATGAAAGCCGTTCGGACTACGCAGTATCGGTGCAACCTCACCCGCCTTGAGGCGGGCAACGGATTCAGAAAAAATGCTCGGGAGACGATCAAGGGGGCGTTTTCCAATATTCCCCCCTTGCAGGCCATCCGGCGCATCGGAATAGGACGCCGCCAACTGGGCGAAATCTTCGCCTTTGTGGAGTCGATCCATAATCTGATCGGCCTTGGCGCGGAGTCGCTGGATCTGCTCGGGGCTGGCGGATTCCGGGGCACGCAGGAGAATATGGGCAATCTCGTACTCTTCGCCAGCATCGGGAGCATTCAAATCCCCAGCCAGATAGTTATCGATTTCCCCCTCGGAAATGGCGATTTTATTCTCCACTTCGCGCTCGCGAACCCGAGCAATGGTCATCTCGTCCCGGATGTCTTCGCGAAACTTGAGATACGGTATGCCGTCTTTCTGCAGCGCCTCACGAAACTGCGCAAGAGACATCTTGTTACCGGCTGCAATGCGTTGCAGCGCCTGCTCCAGCTGAGACTCTTCCACCCGCAAACCGATGTCCCGGGCATGTTGTAACTGAACCTTGTCCATGATCAGGCGTTCGAGCATCTGCTTTTCTATCACCTCGTTGGGAGGTAAGGCGGTACCTTGCTTACGCAGTTGGGTCAAGGCGAGCTCGAGGCGCAAGCGTAATTCAACGTAAGTTATCACCTCTTCATTGACGACGGCGACAATACGATCTGCAGGAAGCGGTTCTCCAGATTGACGTTGCCCTTGTTGCGCCAAAGCCACGTTAGCAAACAAAAACGACAGGAGTAATGCGCGTAATATCATTGTCATGAACGCCACCTTCTATTGGCCAAAGACCGGGTCAGCTACGGGTTGATTGATCAGACTGTAGCCTTGGATATTGCGTCGGAGCATATTGATCGGGTTGGAGCCGATACTGGCAAAATCACTCAATTCCAACTGGAGGAAGAATCCGGTTGATGACGAATCCTGAGTCAATGCCAGTTTCTGCAGCACCCCCCGAACAACCCAGCACCCCCCGTTGTATTCCAACCCGGCAAGCGACTGAATTACGCGACCACTTTGCGGAGTTGATGAGAGGGTGGTCCCAAGTGACGTAGTCGTCAGCGTAGACCCTTCTACTCTAAATGAATAATTCCACCGCCCGACTCCATACCAACGCCCGGTTATCGGCCACTGCCCCGACAAATCAATTTGATCAACCGGAGACGTTTCATCCCGGTTATAGCGGTAGGCAGCGTTCAGCACTTTGCCAGGCTCTGGAAGATAACGAATTCCCATCGAATAACGCTTCATCTGCTTATCTGAAACACTGTATTGAGAGGCAAAATCGGCATAGACCCGAGGAAGAATTTGCCCACTGAAAGCCGCCAGAAAATCAGATTTTCGATCATCTGGAAGCGCAGTAGAAGTTGTGACCAATGAGACCTGATTCTTCGACAAATAGAAACGCTGACCCACCATCGCCCGCATAATTTCGGAACCCGTATTGGGCTCCAGCAAACGGGTCGTTGCTGCGGCAGTTAGCTGATTGGCGTTATTGATACGGTCCCAACTGGAAAACTGGTTCTCAGAAAAAATCTGCGCAAAATTGAAATCGGCCAATCCAGTATCGAAAAGCGGAATTTTCGACTGGTCCCGGTAGGGAATGTTCAGATAAAAAAGCCGTGGCTCGAGGGTCTGAGTGTAATCGCGCCCAAACCACTTGCTCGAGCGCTCAAAGGTCATCCCGGAATCGGTACTGAAAATTGGCAGCGTGGTGCTAATCGACCCAGGCGAGCCCTCGGCCTGACCCGAAAGGGAATAATTACGCATGTTCACACCGAGCTTCGGGGTCACATACCACCCAGGGGTTACATAAGGCAACGCGACTTGCGGATAAAGAACCAGGCGTTGCCCGTTAGCATCCGCCACAGATGCTCCATTGATCACTTGTTTGGGCTTTGAAAATGCTGTGTATTGCCCCATAAAGCTGCTATCCGTCAGATATAAATCTGGCTTACGGGCATTGACAGTAATCTGTGGCAACATGCGGTACTGTTCAAGCACCGGATTTTTCGGATCGGGCTGCAGAGTCTGATACTGCTGGAAATTGGCTGAGGCATTCCACCACCCGCCACCACCGTAGCTCAGCATCCCTTGCTGCAGAAGCTGAGTCTGTGAAGTCGTTACGACATTACTGGTCAGATCGGTGAAGTAATTCCCATCCGAAACCTTGTTGTAGTTGATCAACCCAGAAAAACCCGTCGAGGTAAACAGCCTATGCAAAAAAGATATTCCGTAACGGTTTTCATTTTCTCTCAACTTGTCATTGGGCAATACCTCGGCGCGTAGTTCACCGCTGTATTGTCCACCAAATGCCGCATCAAGATAGCGAAACTCCGAACTCAGCATCGTTCCTCGCTTGGAGAGGATTCTCGTGGCAATCGTTGCATCCTTGTTCGGGGCAATATTCCAGTAGTAGGGGATTCTGAGCGACAGACCGCTATCGCTGGTCATGCTGTACGTAGGGGCCATCAAGCCTGACTTGCGCGCCTGGTTCAAGGAGAACGACAACCAGGGCGAGTAAAGGATGGGGACATCCTTGAAATACACAACTCCGTGCTTACCCTCACCGACCTCATGATCGTAATCGAGCTTGAGATCATTGGCTTTGGCATACCAGTCGGTATCACCCGGAGCACAGGTGGTAAAGGTTCCGTTGGTCATGCGGATCTGATTTTCTCCTTCGAAATCGATCCTATCGGCTTCTCCCCGAGCATCAGCATTGGTCTGAGCAATATTCGAAGAATTGACCAAAGCCGGATTAATTACTATCGGAGCAGCGAATCCTGAACTCCAGTCACTCCCACCCTGTTTTGCCAGGAACTGTTCGGCAAACGCCCGCTCGGTGGCCGCTTTGCTCCCGGGTTGCGGCTGACGCTTGAGCAGGTACGAAGGTTGCTCAAAGTACCCGACCTGATCTTCCATTTTCAAACGCATCTTCGGACCGGTAATGACATCTTGCCCTTGCTCGAGACGAACGTTCCCCTCGGCCTCGACCTCGTCCTCAGTCGGCCAGTAGGTCAAGCGGTCGGAAGTGAGTACCGTGCCGATCTTGCGCAATTCGGCATCGCCTTCGGCGTTGAACTCACGATCGACCAGGCCGCCCATGCGGTAGGCACTGAGAAACACCGGTCGCGGGACAGCACTGTCTTTCGACTGCGGCACCATGCTCTTCGATGCGCGCAAGGCCAGCGGCGGCAGCACATCAGGCACCTCTTCCTCGTCGCGCCAGCCACTCGGAGCAACTTGAGGAGGAACGACGGCCGCCGACGACGCCGGACGAACACCCGTTCCGGCAGCATCACCTGAGCCTGCCGACCCAGTATCAAGCACCGGCCCATAAGGTACGCGCTGACTGGCCAGCGGCACCGACGATCCGAAGGTCGTACTGAGCATTTCCGTCGGCATCAGCGGCGGCTCAGTCCGCATCGGCGTACCGATGGCCTCTCCTGTCTTGCCCAGCTCCCATTTGGCCCAGAAGAACGCCACGTTGCCCCAGCCCTTGCCGCCAGGAATAAAGGTTCCTTCCAGGCTGAAATTCTTGAAGGCAATTGACGCCGACGGCAAGGCGATCGGGAAAGGCTTGTAACCCCAGATGTCGGTACGCGACATCAAGCCGGCGACATACCCCAGACCGACACGGGTATCTTCGGTCGGACGCCAGATGGATCTCCAGCCGTAACCAGCAAAATACATCGGCATGAAGTGTGAATCCTGGAAGGCCATCGCATAGACACCTTCCCAGTTGCCTTTTTCGTTGTAGTACCCCCGTCCGACGCCAAAACCCTTGGGCTTTTCCTGATAGGTGGCAATCTTTTCTTGGGAATATTTGCTACGCAAATGGTAGGTTTCAAAAGGCAAATAGAGTTCGAGCGTCCCCAGGTCATAGGCCGAGGCAACTGGAGCCCAGAGACGCTGGTACCACGATTTCCCATCTTCAGCAGGTTTTCGTGCTGCCGGGGCCATTGCGACCTGCGCTCTACCCGCGAAAGAGGTCACTGCCGCGCCAGGAGAGGTTATTCCAGACATCACTGAAGATTGCGCTGACATCGGCGGCAAGCCCAGCAAGGCCGGATCAACCCGCAAAGGCGCTAACGAAGAAGTCCCCTTGCCCGCCGAGGCCAATGGATACTGTTGAGGCGTCGGTCGAATCGCCGGTGCCGGAGACGCGACAACTGGAAGTCTCGCCGGAAGCGGCGGTTGAGCGGCAGGCTCAATCCGGCGAACCGGCTGTGGTGCTGAAACGGATGGTGGCGTAGCAACGACCGGCGAAACCTGAGGAGAAACACTTTCTTCTCGGGGAACCTGGATCGATTTAGAAGGCGCAGGCTCACTCTTCACCGGCCGACTCTCGACCACCATAGCCTCAACCGGAGTCACCTCTGTACGCGACTTTTCGACCGCCACTGGCGGACGTGCGGGTGCGGGCGCCTGCTCCGGCTTGATCGGCGGCAAACCGAGCAAAACCGGATCAACGCGCAGTGGCGCAGGCGCCTGCGCATGTACCGCGGCAGAATACCCGCCGAAAATGACACTGGCAAAAGCGCTACAAAGGAGCCGCGTAACAGAACTACGCCGGGAGGGAAAAGTCATCCGAAAATTTCAGTAAAAAACCTGCGAACCCAACCCGCCTCCGATAGCGCATGTGCCAGCAGAGCGAGTGGTAAAATCGTCGCATTTTAGCATCAACGCGAGGGTGTGCTCTGATTCATCCGCTGGATTGCGTTGCCCCGGCGCGGGTGCGGATGCGCGACGCGAGTTGCAGCGCAGGGTCATTCCCTGCGCAAGACGAGCAACAAAGCAGACGCCCCGCGCCGGGGCAACCCAGAGGGCAAGGGCTTGGCGCGGTGGCTCGCTGTGTTGCCGGTCGCTTGTATAGATGGCTATACTGCGCGATCGGCGCCTTGCGCCCCCTCCGCGCCAAGCCCTTGCGCAACCAACGCATGAATCAGAGCACACCCTAAGGAGAAGCGGCATGCCGCGTACCGTTTTGCTGCGAGAATGGCTTGAAAAGCACTTTTCGCACCACTCTACCGATCAGAATTTCGTCTTTGCCCCCGCTTCGGCCGACGCCAGCTTTCGCCGCTATTTCCGCGTCTCGCTTCCCGACGGCAGCACCCGCATCGTCATGGATGCCCCACCTGAACACGAGGATTGCCGGCCTTTTCTGAAAGTTGCTGCGCTTTTCCGCGAAGCGGGAGTGCACGTCCCCGAGGTCTATGCCGAGGATTTGGCGCAGGGTTTCTTGCTCCTTTCCGACCTCGGCAACACCACTTATCTCGACGCTCTGAATGACAACAGCGCGCCGCGGTTCTACCGTGATGCCAACGCGGCACTAATCGACATCCAGCGCACCAGTCGCCCCGGCATCCTGCCCGAATACGACCGGGCGCTGCTCAGCCGCGAACTCGAGCTTTTTCCCGAATGGTTCATCCAGCGCCACCTGGGTATCACCCTCGACGAAATACAGAACGCCACGCTGCGCGGCATCTTTGCCACGATTCTGGCCAACAACCTCGCCCAGCCGCAAGTGTTCGTGCATCGTGACTACCATTCGCGCAACCTGATGCTGATCGAGAGCGACTATCCGACCAACCCCGGCATCATCGACTTTCAGGATGCGGTTTACGGACCGATCACCTACGATCTCGTCTCGCTCTACCGTGACGCCTACATCAGTTGGGAGGAGAAGGACGAGCTCGACTGGGTTATCCGCTACTGGGAAAAGGCGCGCCAGGCCGGACTCCCCGTCCATGCTGATTTCCATGACTTTTACCGTGATTACGAATGGATGGGCGCGCAGCGCCAGATCAAGGTCCTCGGCATCTTTGCCCGACTCTGCCACCGCGATGGCAAAGAAGCTTATCTCAAGGACATGCCACGGGTGATGGCCTACCTGCGGCGCACTTGTGAGCGCTACCTCGAACTACGCCCGCTGGCGCGCCTGCTCGATCAGCTGGAAAATCGCTCGAATGACGTCGGTTATACTTTTTAGGGATTCAAAATTAACCACGGCGACACGGCGTGCACGGCGAAGTCTTTTATCCAAACGTTTTACGCTGCGCCCGCCGTGTCGCCGTGGTTAAAACAAAGGTCTTAATATGAAAGCCATGATTCTCGCTGCCGGTCGCGGCGAACGCATGCGACCGCTGACTGACACCACGCCTAAGCCACTGCTGCATGCCGGAGGGAAATCGCTGATCGTCTGGCACCTGGAACGACTGGCCGCCAGCGGCTTCCGCGAAGTAGTCATCAACCATGCTCACCTCGGTGAGCAGATTGAAGCCGCTTTGGGCGACGGTAGCCGCTTTGGCCTGTCGATCCGCTACTCCGCCGAACCGCCCGGCGCACTCGAAACCGCTGGTGGCATCGCCAGAGCGCTGCCACTTCTCGGCGATGAGCACTTTCTCGTGGTCAATGGCGACATCTGGTGCGACTGGGATTTTTCGCTGGCGCACCAGCGCGCCAGTGCTCTGCCCAAAGGCCACGCGCATCTGGTTTTCGTCGACAACCCGCCTCAACATACCGGTGGTGATTTTTTCCTTGACGGGAAAACGGTCAGGTTCGCTGCTGAGGCGACCGGCCCGACGCTGACCTACGCTGGAACCGGAATCTTCACCCCGGAGTTTTTCACCGGCGTCCCGGCAGGGGCGATAATGAAGTTACGTCCCCTGCTCGACACCGCCATTACTAAAGGCTGGGTCAGCGGGGAACATCACCGCGGGAAATGGGTCGACGTAGGAACCCCCGAACGCCTGACCGAACTGGATCGCGAATTGAGAACCCTCCGATGAAACATCAGCCCTACTCAACGCGCCGCAAGGCCCTGCTCGATCTGATCGGCGACGGCGTGGCAATCATCCCGACGGCCCCCGAACAGGTGCGCAACCGCGACTCGCACCACCCTTACCGCTTCGACAGTTACTTCTGGTATCTCAGCGGCTTTCCCGAACCCGAAGCGGTGATGGTTCTGGTCGGCGGCAAGACGCCGCGCTCACTGCTGTTCTGCCGCGAAAAAAACGACGAGCGCGAAGTCTGGGACGGCTTCCGCCATGGCCCGGAGGCCGCACGCGACGCCTTCGGCTTTGACGAAACCTTCGCCTTTTGCGAATTCGAGAAAATGCTCCCCGACCTGCTCGCCAATCGCAGCGCCCTGTGGCACGCACTCGGTCACGACGCCTCTTGGGACGCAAAAATAGTCAACGCACTTAACGCGCTACGCACCCAATCCCGCGCCGGCAAACGCGCCCCAGCAGAAATTCGGGACCTGCGCGAACCACTCGACCGCATGCGGCTGATCAAGGATGCGCATGAAATGGCGATCATGCGCCGTGCTGCCGCCATCGCGTCCGCGGGCCACGCGCGCGCCATGCATGCCTGCCGCCCCGGCATGGCCGAATACGAACTCGAGGCCGAGCTCGGCTATGAATTCCGCAAACGCGGCGCCGACGGACACGCCTATTCGCCGATCGTTGCCGGCGGAGCCAACGCCTGCATCCTGCACTACGTCGAGAACGACAAACTACTGGGCCACCAGGCACTGGTGCTGATCGACGCCGGCTGCGAACTGGCCGGATATGCCTCAGATATCACCCGCACCTTCCCGGTGAACGGCAGCTTCAGCGGCGCGCAACGCGAAGTCTATGAAATCGTTCTGGCCGCCCAGAGCGCGGCAATTGCCGCTATCCAGCCCGGCACACCCTTTATCGACTATCACGACGCCGCGCTGCGCGTTTTGGCGCAAGGCCTGGTCGACCTCAAACTGCTGACCGGCAGTGTCGATGGAGCCATCGAAAGCGAAGCCTACAAACCTTTCTACATGCACCGCACCGGACACTGGCTCGGACTCGACGTGCATGACGCCGGCGAATACAAGTCAGGCGAAGAAAACGCCGAATGGGTCAAGCTGCAACCGGGCATGGCGCTGACCATCGAACCTGGTCTGTATATTCGTCCTGGCACCAGTGTCCCCGTGCACCTGCACGGCATCGGCGTCCGCATCGAGGATGACGCCTTTGTCACGGCCAACGGCTGCGAGGTTTACACCACAGCACCAAAGTCCATTGCCGACATCGAAGAAACCATGCGCCGTGACTGAACCGACGACGAACTCTTCCTCCCTCACTCCTCACTCCTCACTGAACGCCGATGTGCTCATCATCGGCGCCGGTCCGGTCGGCATGACGCTCGCCCTGGCGCTGGCCGACAGCCCGCTGCGCGTACTACTGGTCGACAGTCAGCCCCGCGGCAACTGGCGCCAGGACCCACGCGCGCTGGCCCTGGCGCATGGCAGTCGGCAAGTACTTGAGCGACTCGGGGCATGGAACGCCGCAGCAGGAACAGCCATTGAGGATATTCACATTTCGCAAAAAAGCGGCTTCGGCAGCAGCATGATCGACGCCAAGGACTACGGCATACCCGCTCTGGGCTACGTCATGAGCTACAGCAAGCTCGCTGCGGCGCTGGATGCCCAACTCAACACGGAACAACTGCTCGCACCCTGCTTCGTAGAACGCATCGAGACCTCGCCGGACAAGGCCACCATCACTCTGACCCATGATGGCCAGACGCGGCAGATCACGGCGCAACTCGTCGTCCATGCCGAGGGTGCTGCGGATAACGATCCTGCGCTCAAGGTTCGTCCTTACGGTCAGCACGCCATCGTCGCCGACGTCCGCCTGAAGTCAGCGCCTCACCCCCACCGCGCCTGGGAACGCTTTACCCCCGACGGACCGGTGGCACTGCTGCCGCACGGCGAAGGCTACTCCGTCGTATTCACCGTGCCTTCGGCAAAGGCCGAAGCCATCCTCGAACTCGATGACGAGGCGTTCCTTGCAACATTGCGCGCCCAGTTCGGCACTCGCCTCGACTTTTCAGACGCAGGCCCCCGAGCCAGCTTCCCGCTCGCCTTGCGCGTTCGCTCGCCGCTCTCCCAGCACCGTCAGGTGTGGATCGGCAACGCCGCGCAGACGCTGCACCCGGTTTCCGGCCAGGGTTTCAACCTCGGCCTGCGCGACGCCTGGGAACTGGCCGAGATTCTGCACGCCCACTCTAACGACGCTGGCGACGCTGCCGGTCTGGCCACCTATGCGCGCAGTCGCCAGCTCGATCGACACGCCAGCATGGCATTTACCGACGGAATCGTCAGCCTGTTCTCCAACGATTCCCCGCCGCTCAAACTCGCCCGCGGCCTCGGACTGCTGGCGCTTGACCTCTGCCCGCCGCTGCGCCACTTCGTCGCCAAGCGCTTGATCTGGGGCGCCCGAGCGTGGCCTTGAGCTCCTGGCAAATAACCCGCAATGCGGGCGCTGAATTGACTATTTTTTAGGCAGCAAAGAGAGTAAAATCCGCCCCTTCCCGTCACACCCCCTCGCCATAACCCATGGAATTCGTCGGCTTTTCGCTCCGGAATAATCTCTTCGTTGCCCCCATGGCCGGGGTCACCGATCGCCCATTCCGTCAGTTGTGCAAAAAAATGGGCGCGGGACTGGCTGTTTCGGAAATGGTCACCTCGAACTCGCTGCTCTACGGCAGCGCCAAAACCCAGCGCCGCGCCAACCATGATGGCGAAGTCGAACCCATCTCGGTGCAGATCGCCGGCTCGCTGCCCTCGATGATGGCGCAAGCGGCGCAACACAACGTCGATCGCGGCGCACAGATCATCGATATCAATATGGGCTGCCCGGCCAAGAAAATCTGCAACGTCATGGCCGGCTCGGCTCTGCTCAAGGACGAAGCGCTGGTCGGCAGGATTCTCGAAGCGGTGGTCAACGCCGTCCCCGGAACCCCGGTTACCCTGAAGATTCGTACCGGCTGGGACAAAGCCACGCGCAACGCCCTGTCCATCCTGAAGATTGCCGAGCAGTCGGGCATTCAGGCACTGGCGCTGCACGGCCGAACGCGGGCCTGCGGCTACACCGGCTTTGCCGAATATGAAACGATCGCTGCGGTCAAGGCCGAAGCGCGTATTCCGATCATCGCCAACGGCGACATCACCTCGCCGGAAAAAGCCAAGCTAGTCCTTGAACTCACCGGTGCCGACGCGCTGATGATCGGCCGCGCCGCGCAGGGACGCCCTTGGCTGTTCCGCGAAATCGAGCACTACCTGAACACCGGCACCCACCTGTTGCCGCCACGGGTCAGTGAGATTCACGACATCCTGCTCGCCCACCTCGAAGACCTCTACGATTTCTACGGCATCGACACGGGTGTTCGCGTCGCACGCAAGCATATCTCTTGGTACACCAAAGGCCTGATCGGTTCGGCGGCCTTCCGACACATGATGAACCAGCTGCCGGACATCGCCCAGCAACGTCAGGCGGTCGATGACTTTTTCCTGGGCCTGGCAGCACAACACGAACATTTAACTTACATACAGAACGATAACGACAGCGAGGGCCTTGCGGCATGAGACGCACGAATGATATTTCAGCCTGCATCTACGGTGCGCTGGAGACCTATTTTGAGGATCTTGACGGCGAAATGCCCGGACCGATCTATGACATGGTGATCAAGAGCGTCGAGCGTCCGATGCTTGAAATTGTTCTCCAGCAGGCCGGCGGAAACCAGACGCTGGCTGCCGACATGCTCGGCATCAACCGCAATACCCTGCGCAAGAAGCTTGTCGAGCACAAGCTGGTCTGACCCTTTTTTTGAACCTGAAAACGCCATCATGAAAATTCGCCAAGCCCTGATCAGTCTCTCCGACAAACGCGGTGCCCTTGAGTTTGCTCAAGGCCTCGCTGCCCAAGGGGTGAAACTCCTGTCCACTGGCGGAACCGCCAAACTGCTGCGCGACGCTGGCCTGGCCGTCACCGAAATCGGCGACTATACCGGCTTCCCGGAAATGCTCGACGGCCGCGTCAAGACGCTGCATCCGAAAGTGCATGGCGGCATCCTGGCCCGCCGCGACCTGCCCGAGCATCTGGCAACCATCGAACAGCACGGCATCCCGACTATCGACCTGGTCTGTGTGAACCTTTACCCTTTCCGCGAAACCGTCGCCAAGGCCGACGTCACGCTCGAAGACGCGATCGAGAACATCGACATCGGCGGCCCGGCGATGGTCCGATCTTCGGCCAAGAACTATGCCGGCGTAGCGATTGTCACCGACCCGGAAGACTACGCCGCACTGCTTGCCGAGATGCAAGCCAACGACGGCGCGCTGACGCTGAGCACGCGCTTTGGCCTAGCCAAGAAAGCCTTCACCCACACCGCGCGCTACGACGCAGCGATTGCCAACTGGCTGACCGCGCTCGACGAGAACAACAATCCGCAGGCGCTGTCGCCCTTCCCGCAGAAGCTGCAACTGGCCTTTGATCGCGTCGAAACCCTGCGTTACGGCGAGAACCCCCACCAGCAGGCCGCGTTTTACCGCGACCCGGTGCCGACGCCCGGATCGATCGCTGCCTATACGCAACTGCAGGGCAAGGAACTCTCGTACAACAACATCGCCGATGCCGATGCCGCCTGGGAATGCGTCAAGACTTTCAGCACTCCGGCCTGCGTCATCGTCAAGCACGCCAACCCGTGCGGCGTGGCGATCGACGCCAGCCTGCTGTCGGCTTACGAGAAAGCCTTCCAGACCGATTCGACGTCGGCCTTCGGCGGCATCATCGCTTTCAACGGCACCGTCGATACCGACATCGTCGTGGCCATGAACGAGCGCAAGCATTTCGTCGAAGTCCTGATCGCCCCGGCCTACACGCCGGCAGCCAAAGAAATGCTGGCCAGCAAGCAGAACCTGCGCGTGCTCGAACTGCCCATTTCCAACGACACCCATGCGTATGAAATGAAACGCGTCGGCGGCGGTCTGCTAGTGCAGACCCCGGATCTGTTCAATGTCAAGGCATCTGATCTCAAGGTGGTCACCCAGGTTGCCCCAACCGTAGCGCAGATCGAAAACCTACTCTTCGCCTGGCGCGTCGCCAAGTTCGTCAAGTCCAACGCCATCGTTTTCTGCGGCGAAGGCATGACGCTCGGCGTCGGCGCCGGCCAGATGAGCCGCGTCGATTCGACCAAGATCGCCGCCATCAAGGCGCACAACGCAGGGCTTTCGCTGGCCGGTTCGTGCGTTGCCTCGGATGCCTTCTTCCCCTTCCGCGACGGCCTCGATGTTCTCGCCGAAGCCGGCGCCAAGGCGGTCATCCAGCCTGGCGGCTCGATGCGCGACGAAGAAGTCATTGCCGCGGCGAATGAACACGGGATTGCGATGGTATTCACCGGCGCCCGTCATTTCAGACATTGATTCGATGGCTCGCGATAACTTTGTTGCTCAGGCCGCCGGCAATCCTCATTGCCAGCAAGGCAACTCCGGTTGCCGCCGGCCTTCGCGCCGCGTTCTCGCTTCGCTTTTACTTTTGAGGTAACTCCATGAAACTGTTAGTCATTGGTTCCGGCGGACGCGAACACGCGTTGGCCTGGCATTTATCCAAAACCTCCGGCCTGCAGAAAATCTACGTCGCTCCGGGCAACGCCGGCACCGCACGCGAGCCTGAGCTAGAGAACATCAACATCACCGACCCGACGGCACTCGCCGACTTCGCCGAGAAGGAAGGCATCTACCTGACGCTGGTCGGCCCGGAAGCTCCCCTGGCCGCAGGCATCGTCAACATCTTCCGTGCCCGCGGCCTGAAGGTCTTCGGCCCGACCAAGGAAGCTGCCCAGCTCGAAAGCTCGAAAGACTTTGCCAAGCGCTTCATGGCCCGGCACAAGATTCCGACGGCGGCGTTTGAAACTTTCACCGACACCACGGCCGCCCATGCCTACGTCGAAAAACAAGGCGCACCGATCGTCATCAAGGCCGACGGATTGGCGGCTGGCAAGGGTGTCGTTGTGGCCATGACGCTTGATGAAGCCCACCACGCCATCGACGACATGCTCTCGGGCAACAAACTCGGCCAGGCCGGTGCACGCGTCGTCATCGAAGAGTTTCTCGACGGCGAGGAAGCCAGTTTCATCGTCATGGTCGACGGCAAGAACGTTCTGGCGCTGGCCTCGAGCCAGGATCACAAGCGCATTGGCGACGGTGACACGGGGCCCAACACCGGTGGCATGGGTGCCTATTCGCCAGCCCCGGTAGTGACGCCGGAAATCCATGCCAAAGCCATGCGCGAAATCATTCTGCCAACGGTGCGCGGGATGATGGCCGACGGCATTCCCTACACCGGCTTCCTCTACGCCGGGCTGATGATAGGCAAGGACGGCTCGGTCAAGACCGTCGAGTTCAATTGCCGCATGGGCGACCCGGAAACCCAGCCGATCATGATGCGCCTCAAATCCAGTCTGCTTACCCTGCTCGAACACGCCGTCGCCGGCAAGCTCGACCAGATCGAAGCCGAATGGGACCGTCGCGTTGCGCTTGGCGTCGTTCTTGCGGCCGCCAACTATCCGGACACCCCGCGCCAGGGCGATGTCATCAGCGGCCTGCCGGCGGAAGATGAGAACGTGCATGTTTTCCATGCCGGAACCACCGATCTGAACGGCAAGGTGGTTACTGCCGGCGGCCGTGTTCTGTGCGTCACGGCGCTCGGCGACAACGTCAAGCAGGCGCAAAAACACGCCTACGACGCGCTGGTCGGCATTCACTTTGACGGCATGCAATACCGCCGCGACATCGGACACCGCGCCATCACGCGCTAGGCAATGATCGCCCCTGCCACGCTCAAGGCCTATTTCACCGGCCTGCAAGACCGGCTGGTGGCGGCCTGCGAAGCGCTGGAAGGCCCTGCTGGCGGGGTCTTTATTCGCGACCCGTGGCACAAGGAACCCGGCCAGCCGCTGGGCGGCAGCGGACTCACCTGCGTCATTGAAGAAGGGCATGTTTTTGAGCGCGGCGGTGTCGCTTTTTCCCACGTCACCGGTCCTCAACTGCCCGCTTCGGCCACTGCCAAACGCCCGGAACTCGCCGGCCGCGCCTTCGAGGCGATGGGCGTCTCGCTGGTCCTGCACCCGAGGAACCCGTACTGTCCGACGGCACACATGAATGTGCGCTGCCTGGTGGCGACCCGAGACGGCGAAGATCCCGTCGCCTGGTTTGGCGGCGGCATGGACCTGACCCCCTACTACCCCTTCGAGGACGACATCCGCCACTTTCATGGCACCTGCAAGCAAGCGCTGGCGCCGTTTGGCGCAGACGTTCATGCGCGCTACAAGAAATGGTGCGACGAGTATTTTTTTCTCAAGCACCGCAACGAAGCGCGCGGCGTCGGTGGCATCTTCTTTGACGATCTCAACGAAACCGGCGACGGCGGCGATGAGCCGTTCGAACGCTGCTTTGCGCTAACGCGTGCGGTCGGCGATGCGCTCAGCACCGCCTATCTGCCAATCATTGAAAAACGCCAGAGCACCCCCTACGGCGAACGCGAACGCGACTTCCAGGCTTACCGCCGCGGGCGCTATGTCGAGTTCAACCTGGTATGGGATCGCGGCACGCTGTTCGGACTGCAATCCGGCGGACGCACCGAATCGATCCTGATGTCGCTACCGCCGTCGGTCAAATGGCGCTATGACTGGAAACCCGAACCCGGAACAGCGGAAGCACAGATCTACGAGATACTGGCTCCGCGTGATTGGGTTTAGCGAACGACCACCCTATTTCAGCTTGCCCTTGACCACCCGGACACGATCCGGCTTTTCGACTTTCGTTTTTCCGCCGCTGCCGGTCACGTTACCGCAGGCACAGGCGCATTTGATGTGCGGAACCGAATTCAGCACGGTGGTGCATTCCAGGCATTCGTAATAGATGTCGCCTGCCGCGGGCAGGCTTGCAGGATCGGGCGCGGGCTCAACCGGAATAAACGAATATATCTTGCGCAGATCAATGTTCAGCATGTCGCTCCCGGGTTTTATTCATAAATAATGGCCTTCCCATTCTAGCGCCATAAGCCAGTTTGAGTGAACAAAAAACAGGTCACGCCGAAGGAATCAACTGCGCATTTTTGCAGCTGCACGCTGATGGCTCAGCGCTTCTTCAGAGCGTCCTGTTTCAGCATACAGGCGAGCCAATTCAATATGCACCTCGCGCCGATCTTCACGCTCAAGCGCAAGAGCCAGATGGCGCTCCGCCTTATCCCACTGCCCCTGCGCCAGGCACATCCGCCCCAACGCCAGCATCAACGGGCCATCACCAACATGCGTCATCAGCCATGCTTCGGCGCGAGCCAGGCGCGACCCAGAATCTCCACCCTCAATCTGTCCGTACAAAGTGATGAGAGAGGCATCCCACTTTGCATCGAGATGCCATTCGATGGTTTTCTGGGCGGTTTCAGGTAGACCACCATCGATGAACGCCGCAGCCAACTCAGCGACCAGAAGCGCATCAAGTTCACTGGCCGGAATTGATTTTTGATAGATCGCCAAGCGATCTGAATCCGAACCGAGCTGACGGATATTCTCCTGATGCGCCTTGCGCTTGATTTCGGGTAACGACTCGCGCATCGCGACGTGGTGCTTCTCGAGCAGTCGCGCGAGTCGCAGCACCTCACCCCCATCGCCCAGCCCCTGCTGAGCGCGCAACTCGAGCCGCAAAGCCGCGACGTGCCTTCCTGAAACGTCCTGCAATTGCTTGAGCACCGCTGCCGCCTCAACGAAATGGCGCATCTCGATATGCATTTCAGCTTCCAGCATCAGGCACGCCGCCTGCATCTTGCCATCCGCCATAACCGCACGCTCAACCCACTGCTTCAGCTTTTCCGGCTCGTGCAATCGCTGCGCCGACCGCGCCGCGAGCAGGGCGGCCAGCGCCGGCAAGTGATTGGCCGCGTGCACGTCGGCGGCTTTTTTCATCGCCAGAGTGAAACGGCCTTCAAAAAGCAGCCGTACCGCTTCGTAAAATGACTCAATCATCTTCTGGTTCAAGCGCCGCTCGCGGAACTCGCGCACTCGTCGGGGCAAGGAGCGGGTCAGCGACAATGCGCGCAGCACGACATAAAACAGCAGGAAAGCGCCGAAACCCAGAATGATCAGCAAATTGAACGACAACTCAACGCGATAGGGAGGCAACACCAACAGAGCGTAGCCGTCGTTGAAATGCGCTGCCAGCGAAACGCCCACAGCCAGCGCAAACAGGGTCACCACCCAGAGCAGGCCGCGCATTTACTTACGCTCCTTGCCCAGTTTGAAATTCTTGATCGCTGAGAGACTCTCGTTGAGGTTGGGCAACTCGATATTGATCTCCGCCCCGGAGAGCTGCTTGAGGGTAGACCGCGCCGTTTGAACGCTTTTCTCGCGCTCGTCAAAATAGCGCTCGGTCCAGGACTGCGCCTGTTTGATCTCGGCACGAAAAACCCACTGATCGCGCGACAACAGTGCCAGCCGGGCACTCAGCAAGCGCAACTTGAGGTTTTCGCGCAAGAAGAAGGCCTGCCCCGGCGCCAGCAAAGCCGGCTCCTCGCGGTCAAAGCGCTGGATGCGCACCAGAGCCCGCAGTTCGCTCCACAAATCCGTGGCCAAGTGCTGCCAGAACGCCAGAGAAACCGCCGAAGTAGATAGTGGCTCGTTCGCCGGACGCTCCGAGCCCTCATTACGCGGGCGGACATCAACCGCCAGCGGCAGGGCATCAACCGCTGAAATAACCGCTTCCAGACGCAGGCTCATTCCCGGAAGATCAATCAACGGCAAGGCACGCAGACGATCCAGATCGTGTCCGAGCACCTTGCGCAACCCAATGAACTGCGGGCGATTGCTACCCGCCAGACGTGCATCCGCCGCCTGCAAGACGACAATCGCTCCCGGCACATTACCGGCCAGCTGCAGTTGCTGCGACGCCAGTGTCACCCCCTGTTCGATTTCGGCCAGCGCCCACTCGTCGCGGTTGCGCGCCAGTTCCTGATACAGATTCTCCAGCGTGGCCTGCTGACTTTTTGATTCAGCGAGTTTTCCTTCGAGCTCACCCAGCTTGGATTGCAGCTGGGCCAGTTGTTCCTGCGCCTGTCTCGATAGAGCCCGGCTCTCCTTGGCCACCGTATCGCTATCGGACAAGCGCTTGGCCAGTTCCTGCTGCGTATCGGCGATGCGCATCCGGGTCTCGACCCATTGCCAGCCGGCCAGACCGAGGGCCAGCAGGGCGACGATCAACCACGGATTGTGCCAGGCGCGGGCTGTTTTTTGCACCACCGCTGGCGCAACCGGCGAATCGGCGCTTACAGCCGAAGCAGGAGGCAGCGAATCGACAACATCACTCATGAATTATTCCGTGGAAAGCGCACAGCCCCTCAATGATACCGGCATCCGCCGGTCCGGTCAGGACGACCGACTGTAAACCCAGTTCGGCGGCCACATCGGCGATACGCTGATGCGGGACAAAGACCGGCAGGATTCGCAACCGCTCATAGCCCTCAGTATCCAGCAGCGACAGCAGATTGCGCAAACCCTCGCTGGACGAAACGGTCAGCGCAGCCAACTGCTTGTTGCGCAGCAACGACAGCACCGGCGTACCGTCGGCAGGAGCCGAGCGCTGATAACAACTGACACCATCGACCACCGCTCCGCGTTGGCTCAAGGTCTCGGCCAGCAGTTCGCGGCCACCGTTGCCGCGCAGAATCAACACCTTCTTGCCAACAACTCGACTGGCCTGCAATTCGGGCAATTCAAGCAGCGCTTCCGAATCAAAGCGTCGGGTCGGGGCAATCACTTCGCCAATTCCAAAAATACCCAGTTGCGCCACGGTACTCTGCCCGATCGCCGCCGCCTTGACCCCGACTGGCCAGGCACGTTGCTCCAGAATCAGCGGCAGGCTGAAATCAACTGCATTCGGACTAATGAAAACGACAATGGCGTAGTCGTGCAAACGGGGAATCACCTCCCGCAGCAGCGTCAAATCGTTGGCCGGAGAAATTTCCAACAGCGGGAAAAGTACCGGTATGCCGCCCTGAGCGGAGATCAGTTCGGCCAGCTTGGCGGCTTGCGCAGTCGGCCGCGTGACCAGGATGCGCTTGCCCTGCAGCGGTTTATTCATGAGCAGTGGGCAAGTGCCGCCAGAATGGCCTCCGCCCCCTGCTCGCGCAGCTGCTGCGCCAGCCGCCGACCAAGGACTTCATCCTCCTCCGGAGCGCCACGCAGTTCGCCGCTGACCATTTGCCGGCCATCCGGAGTGGAAACAAAGCCGCGCAGCCAGAGCACGCCATTTTCCAGCAGCGCATACCCCCCAAGCGGCACCTGGCAACTGCCACCCAAGGCACGCGAGAAGGCACGTTCGGCGCGCACGCAGTGGGTCGTTTCGGCATCGATCAAGGGCGCGATCCACGCCGCGGCATCGCCGCGTGCCGACAGAATCTCGATCCCCAACGCGCCCTGCCCCGGCGCCGGCAGCGACTGCTCCGGCGTCAGCACGGTCTTGATGCGCGCCTTCAAACCCAGGCGTATCAGCCCGGCAGCAGCCAGAATGATCGCGTCGTACTGGCCTTCGTCGAGCTTGCGCAGGCGGGTATCAAGATTGCCGCGCAAGGGTTCAATTTTCAGTTGCGGATACTTTGCCCGCAGAATCGCTTCGCGGCGAAGGCTGGAGGTCCCGACGACCGCGCCATCCGGCAGAAAATTAAGCCCGTCGTACTTGTTTGAAACGAAGGCGTCACGTGGATTTTCCCGTGTCGTGATCGCGCTCAGCGAAAATCCCTCGGGCATTTCCATCGGCACGTCCTTGAGTGAATGCACCGCCAGATCAGCCCGCCCTTCCTCCATCGCCACTTCCAGCTCCTTGATGAACAAGCCCTTGCCACCGATCTGCGACAGCGGGCGGTCGAGAATCTGGTCGCCGCGCGTAGTCATGCCGAGAATTTCGACGACACACTGCGGATACAAGGCCGACAAGCGCGACTGGATATGTAGCGCCTGCCACATGGCCAGACGCGATTCACGCGAAGCGATGACAATGCGCGATGGGACAGAATGCAAATTGGGCAAGACAGTTTCCTTGAGAACGAGGGGGTTAAAACCTTATGAAAACAGTCAGGATTTTAACATGTGACCTGATGCTTTCGGCGCCCGCTTAAACGCTGACAGCACTTGCACTTACAACGCCACCCACTGATCAAAGGTCGCCGCCTGCCCGTAAATCTCGCCTTCCTGATCGAGCAAGTTCCACACCACGGCTTGGGCAATCCGGAAGCGCTGGCCCTTGGCCGAAATCCGCACCCCCGAGTAATCGTCGATGAAACCATCGCGTGTCACGCGTTCGAGCAGTCGCGCCCGTTCCTCGCGATTGACCGGCTCGGCGGAATAGCGCGAAGGCAGCCGGGTAAAGCTCGCGAAGTCCATGGCAAAGACTTCCAGCGCCATGCGGTT
>JBAXHE010000029.1:0-34690 GCA_037139055.1 Betaproteobacteria bacterium
CAGGGCGCAACGGACCTGATCGTTCAGAATGGGCGGGCAGTCAAGGTGCGAGCCGGCTGGCTGGTCGCACTGACCTCCATGCGCTTCCAGCTGACCTTCATGGGGCTGCTCGTGCTGGCGATGAGCCTGTTCGAAGTGCTTGAAAAGGCGGCAGGAATGACGGGGGCCGCCGTCGTTAAGGAGGTTCTGTTTGGATTCTCCGCGCTCTACGCGCTTTATTTCGTCTTTGTCTTTGCTCCGGGAGTGAACCGGACGCTCGATACGATGCAGGATTGGATTGGGAGGGTGCTGACCACCGGCGATCTGAGAACCCGCCTGGTAACGGGGCGAGTAGACGCCTTGGGCCTTTTTGCCCGTCGTTTAAATACATTTGTCTCCTCAATCCAGGCGACGGTGCAGGGGATGGCCGATACGGCGAGGCAGGTGGGGGTGACGACGCACGAGGTGGACGCCGGAATGAAAATTGTCCATCAGTCGGCTCAGGCGCAGAGTGAGGCTACGTCTTCGGCCGCGGCGGCGGTAGAGGAGGTGACGGTGTCGATTGGTGAAGTGGCGGAGCATGCGCGCTCAACGCGCGACGTGGCGAAGAGCGCCGGTGATGTCTCGCACGAAGGTGCGGAGCGTTCTGGAGAGGCTTGCGCGACGATCAATTCTCTGTCGGAAACGGTCAAACGTTCCGCAGCACAGGTCGAGACACTGGGACTGCGTTCGGCAGAAATCAGTCAGATCGCTGGCGTGATCAAGGAAATTGCCGATCAGACCAATCTCCTGGCGCTCAATGCGGCCATCGAAGCGGCTCGTGCTGGTGAGCAGGGTCGGGGCTTTGCCGTAGTCGCGGATGAAGTGCGCAAGCTGGCCGAGCGTACCGGCAAGGCGACGCAGGAAATCAGCGGCATGATCGAGTTGATCCAGAACGAGACCAAGGATGCGGTGAATGGCATGCGTGCCGGCGCGGTGCAGGTGGAAAACGGGGTCGGCCTGGTGCACTCGGCGCAGGAAGCGCTTGAACGGATCAAGAGCGAGATGGACGACACCATTCAGCGGGTTAACGAAATCTCGCATGCCTCTTCCGAGCAACAGGAGGCGATGACCCAGCTGGCACAGAATGTTGAGCGCGTGGCCTCGATGACCGAGCAAAACGTTTCTGTCGTGACCCAGACCGAGGTGCTGGTCGATAATCTCTCGGCGATCGTTGACCGGATGAACAAGTCGGTTAATCAGTTCGTCGTATAAACCGTTTTAAAAGTCGATCGACGGCGGACGGGTTATCCCGGTCCGCCGTTTTTTTCGTCTGGCGCACTGAATGGTGCATAAAAATCAACAGAGGGACCGCGTCATAAAGGGATTGGCGGGCTTTATGATGGTGCGTGTCTGTGCAGATGAATTGATCTGTAAAAAAATTGAACAATATTGAAAAACGCTACTCAAAGATTCACCGCGTCAGTGACAGGGTTGTTTTTGAACCTTATTCCGTAGCGATGGAAGAGGGAGTGGGCAAGAAGTTTTGTAATAAAAACAACGTTATTCATGACGTGGAAATGTCAAAGAACGGCAATCATTGTTGAACGAGTTTTGTTTGGCTGCGCGGCAGTCATCGGGGAGTCTTGTTGTGAATGGCGAGTGTCGGGGCATCTTGTGCAGGTGGTGGCTGAGTCGGCTGATGGCCGCAGATCGCCGACTCTGGAAGCAAGTGTTCTGCCGCCTGTTGTTGAACGGCATTGTGTTACTGGTCATTTTTAACCTATTTACGGATTAATCCATGCCTCTTGCGTCCCCAAGTTCTATACGCCAGCGACTGCATCAGCGCAGTATCACCGTTGATGGCTATAAGCGGGAGGATGGCTTGTGGGACATCGAGGCGCGGTTGGTGGATGCAAAAGATCACGTTTATCCCTTATCGACCGGCGTGCGAAATCCAGGTGAAGCGGTACATGACATGTCGGTGCGCGTGACGATCGATAGCCAGATGAATGTTGTTGACGTGGTGACCTGCACCGATGCCGCGCCGTACTTGGGAGCATGCGACAGCATTCTTCCGGAATATTCAGAAATTGTTGGTCTGAATCTGTTCAAAGGCTTTCTTAAAGCAGTCAAGGACAGATTCGGTCATGAAAAAGGGTGCGCCCACGTAACCGAGCTGTTGATGTTTGTTCCAACCGTTGCATTGCAAACGTTTGCCAGTGAAATGCTTGACAACGATGAGGGTGAGGATAAGCCGTTCCAGCTCGACCGTTGTCATGCACTGGTTTCTCATTCGGAAACGGTCAGGCGCTATTACCCGCGCTGGTACCGAGTCCATTCTCCAGAGGTAGAACCCGCTTGACACTTATTTCAAGTAAGGAAGACGCATGAATATCCATGAATATCAGGGAAAAGAACTGCTCAAAAAATTCGGCGTCGTCGTGCCGCGCGGGATTTACTGTGAGTCCGTTGAGGCTGCCGTCAAGGCCGCAGAGTCGCTCCAAGGCAAGGTCTGGGTGGTCAAGGCACAGATCCATGCAGGCGGCCGTGGCAAGGGGGGCGGAGTCAAGGTAGCGAAGTCGCTCGACGAAGTGCGTCAGTATGCGAACCAGATTCTGGGCATGCAACTGATCACTCACCAGACCGGGCCGGAAGGTCAGAAGGTCGGGCGTTTGCTGGTCGAAGAAGGTGCGGATATCCGCAAGGAGTATTACATCGCCGTACTGACCGACCGCCGTACTCAGAAGGTCGCCGTGATGGCGTCCTCTGAAGGCGGGATGGACATCGAGGAAGTGGCAGAGCACACGCCGGAAAAAATCCTCACCGCCTTTGTCGATCCGGGCGAGGGCTTAAGCGATGTGCAAGCCGCTGAACTGGCTAGCGGTATCGGTGTTCCCGCCGCGTCCGTGGCCAAGGCAGTGGTGGCGTTGAAAGGCCTTTATGCCTGCTTCATGGCGACCGACGCTTCGATGGCCGAAATCAACCCGCTGATCCTCGATGGCAATGGCGACATCAAGGCGCTCGATGCCAAATTCAACTTTGATGACAACGCGCTGTACCGTATTCCGGAAATAACGGCCTATCGCGACCTCGATGAAGAGGACTGGAACGAGATCGAAGCGTCGAAGTTCGGGCTGGCCTATATCTCCCTTGATGGCAACATCGGCTGTCTGGTCAATGGCGCCGGATTGGCCATGGCGACCATGGACGTGATCAAGCTCTATGGCGGTGAACCGGCCAATTTCCTTGATGTCGGCGGCGGTGCAACAACCGAGAAGGTGACCGAAGCGTTCAAAATCATGCTCAGAAATGCTAACGTCAAAGGCATTCTGGTGAATATTTTCGGCGGCATCATGAAATGCGACACCATTGCTCACGGGGTGATCGAAGCGGTCCGTCAGACCGATCTGAAGGTTCCGCTGGTAGTGCGCATGAAAGGGACCAACGAGGATCTGGGTAAGCAGCTGCTGAAAGACTCCGGCCTGCCGATCATCTCGGCAGATTCCATGGCCGAAGCGGCCGCCAAGATTGTTGCAGCCGTCAAGTAAGGAATAACCATGTCAATTCTGATCAATAAAGACACCAAGGTCATCACGCAGGGTATTACCGGTAAAACGGGTCGATTCCATACCGAGAAGTGCCAGGAATACGCCAATGGCAAAAATTGTTTCGTTGCCGGGGTGAATCCCTTTAAACAAGGCGAATCGATTTTCGGCATTCCGATTTTTGGCACCGTCAAGAACGCGGTCGCAGAAACCGGGGCTACGGTTTCGGTCATCTACGTTCCGCCACCGCATGCCGCCGCAGCGATCTGGGAAGCCGTTGAGGCCGACCTGGATCTGGCGATCTGCATCACCGAAGGCATTCCGGTTCGCGACATGCTGGAACTGCGGAGCAAAATGCGCAAGAAGGTCGCCGCCGGTGGCAAGGAAACGCTGATTCTGGGCCCCAACTGTCCGGGTCTGATTACTCCGGATGAAATCAAGATCGGCATCATGCCCGGGCATATCCACCGCAAAGGGCGGATCGGTGTGGTCTCGCGTTCCGGAACGCTGACTTACGAATCGGTCGCACAGTTGACCGAAATCGGCTTGGGGCAGTCATCCGCCGTGGGTATCGGTGGCGATCCGATCAATGGGCTCAAGCACAAAGATATCATGGAGCTGTTCAACAACGATCCAGAGACCGATGCGGTGATCATGATCGGTGAAATTGGTGGTCCGGACGAGGCTGATGCGGCGCTGTGGTGCAAGACGCACATGAAGAAGCCAGTGGTCGGCTTTATCGCCGGGGTGACTGCGCCGGCCGGCAAGCGTATGGGCCATGCCGGTGCGCTGATCTCCGGAGGCGCGGATACTGCCGATGCCAAGCTGGCGATCATGGAGGATTGTGGCTTCAAGGTGACGCGCAACCCGTCGGAAATGGGCAAACTGCTCAAGAGCCTGCTCTAGGCAAGACGAGAGGTGTAAGGAGAGAGGAGTCGGGGCGGTTGCTTCCGGCTTCTTTTTTTGGCTACTTCGCGGCCTTGCCGAAGCATTCTTGCACTAACGGGATTCCTTGATGACCCGGTTATTGCTGGCTTGAACCGGCCGGATATTGTTCTTGTAGACGGTGGCGAAACTTGATAGTTGTTCCTTGGAAAGCTGGATCGGGGTCTTGAGAATCAGCCACAGAATGCCTTCGGTACACGGCGGGGTGGTCAGCGAGCCCTGGAAGGTAATGTAGTTTCTCTTGACCGGCAGAAGCAGTGTCGGATCGATCTTGATGTCGGGCCGGGTGATCGGCTTTTCCTGCTCAAGCGGCAGATGAGTCCACAGGGTACGGATCAGCCCCTGTTCCTTGCCGGCCTCCATGAGCACGACGAGTACCGCCTGTTTTCCACTTTTTGACTGGTGTGCGAGGTGCGCCGACATGTCGTAGGACTTGCCGTTGATTTTCTCTTCACTGGGCTTGTGGAAGCTAAGGCTAACAAGTTCGTAACTTTCGCCGTCGACGATCATGCTGCCGGCATCCGGGGTGTCGACTTTGATACTGTGTCCGTTGTCGACAATCGACAACGGGACCGCTTTGTAGGCAAACTTGATCGCTGCCAGATCGGCTTTGACGGTGCGGCGGAGATCAATCGGCGACTGCCGCTTACCGAGATTGCAGGTGGCATATTCCTTACCCAGACTGCCCCATTTGTCGGGCCCGGTGTTGCCACTGTAGCTCCACTGAGGTGGCGGAGGGTGAGGCAGATCTTCCTGAACTTTCTTGCCGCCTTTTGATTTTTTCGGCGGCTCCGGCGGTGGCGGAGGAGGAGGGGGCTCAGGCGGAGGTGCGACGACGACTGGCTTGGGCCGTTTGCAGGCGTAGTTCAAGACCATTTCGAGGCTGCTGTCGGGTTTGACTGGCTGAACATCGCGGTTGTCGAAGGTTTCCGCTTTGAGTTCACTCTCGTCAGCGGCGCTATAGTTCTGCTGGAGCGTGGCGGCAAGCCGTTTATCGCACTGAAACTCGGACAGGGTGGTGAGCCGGGTAAAGGAAAATGCGCCGGAATCGGGGATCGTCGGCTTGCTGTAACTCTCACGATGCCAAATCCGAACTCTTCCTTCGCCGGGCACGCTTTTGCTGGTCGAGTCGACTTCGATTCTGGCCTGATCCTTGTTGCCGATGCTGATCCATTTGGCGGCATGCGCCGATGCAGGGAGCAGAAGAGTGAAGAGCAGAAGGGCAGTTGGCGTTGTTCTTTGCATGGTGGACCCGAAGTGTTCTCAGTTAGTGATCTGCTTCGCAAATTGCCGCACACGAAAACGTGTCTTCGCACGTCTGGCGTTGTTGCTCTTCCTCGCGATAGATGACTATCGCTGCGGTTCGCGCCTAGCCAGCCAGGCAAGTCCGGCGTTTTCGTCAAGTCCCGCAAATTACGAAGCAGGCCTCCAGACGGTGTTGGTCAGCAGTCGGCAGTCGTAATGTTAGCCGCAAATTCAATGCCGGGGACAAAATGCCGGTAGAATTCATGCTTACTTGCGGTGATTTCGATAAAACTGCGCTCAGCGAGCGCGACTTGAATGTTTTAAAGGAGTTTTGTCTTTATTTCTGAATGAATCGGACGTGAGTCAGTTGCTGCCTCTATCTTTGGCGATTGACGGGGCGTGTACAGAACTGTAAGAATGGCCCATAAATCGCTTTTTCGGCTTCCGCTTGTTCTACGGTATGTCGTGGCGGGCGAATAACAGATTCGGTATCGGGGATGAGAATGCGCAAGACTGGATTCTGGAAAACAGACTGGTTCCTCGGTCTGGCGGTCAGCTCCGTGATGCTGGTGGCCGGCGGCTCTGACCTGATCCGCAGTCTGGAGCGCAAGGCCTACGATCTCGGCGTCCAGGCCTCCAGTCGGACGCCGCTGGATCGGGTGGCGGTGATCGCCATCGACGATACATCGATTGCCAATCTCGGGCGCTGGCCCTGGCCGCGCGATCGACTGGCCAAAATGACCGATCTGCTGGTGGAGGGTAAAGCCAAGCTGGTGGCCAATACGGTGTTCTTCTTCGAGCCCCAGATTGATCCTGGCTATGCCTTCGTCACGCGGCTGCTGGACCTGCACAAACAGCTTCCTGGTGCCGCAGCAGCGTTGCCTGAAATCGAGCAGATCGGTGGCGTGCTCAATGAGGCCGAGCTGGCGCTAAATACTGACCGCATTCTGGCGGGCAGCATGGAGCGCGCCGGCAATGTGCTGCTGCCGATGCTGTTTGTTCTCGGGGAACCGCGTGGCCGGCCTGACAAAACCTTGCCCGGCTTCGTGACACGCAATAGCTTGCCGCAGGTGAGCGACGCGGGCGGTGACGTCTGGTCCACACTCTCCGCCCAGTATCCGATCGAAGGGCTGGGGGCCAAGGCGGCGGCCATTGGTCATCTGAATGCCAGTGCCGATGTCGATGGGGCGATTCGCACCGAGCCCCTGGTGCTGCGTTACTACGACCAGTATTACCCCTCGCTGTCACTGATGATTGCGGCGCATAGCCTGAATCTTCAACCGGCGGATCTGCGGGTGTCGCTTGGGCAGGAAGTGCGCTTGGGTAATCTGCGTATCCCGACCGATGCGGAAACGCAGATGAATACCTTTTTCTACAAGGACCGCGACGGCAAGCCGTCCTTTCAGGTCGATTCGTTTTATGACGTGCTGACGGGCAAGATTCCGGCCAGCAAGTATCAGGGCAAGATCGTGTTGATCGGGGCGACTGCCGCTGGCGTTGGCGCCTCGCAGGTGACGCCGGTATCTCCGGCGATGGCGCCGGTGCTGACGCTGGCGCATGCGGTGTCGAGCATCCTGCAGGAGCATTTCTTTGTCACCCCGGACTGGGGCGGGTGGGTTTCACTGGCCGCTTTTGCTCTGGTGGCCTTCTATCTGACGCTCGTGCTGCCCCGGCTTTCCGCGGGCTGGGCGGCGCTGGCCACCGCGCTGCTGCTGGCCGTCTTGGTCGGCACCCATTTCGGCTTGATGGTCGGTGGTGCATTGTGGATTCAGTTGATGTCAGCGGCGGCCTTGCTGGTGGTGGGATACCTGTTGCTGACCACCAAACGCTTTCTGCTGACCGAGCGCGGCAAGGAAAAATCGGAAGCTGATTCGGCCGAATCGAACCGTATGCTCGGGCTGGCGTTTCAGGGGCAGGGGCAGCTGGACATGGCTTTTGACAAGTTCCGCAAGTGCCCGCTCGACGATGCGCTGATGGAAAATATCTACACGCTGGCGCTGGACTTCGAGCGCAAGCGTCAGTTCAACAAGGCCGAAGCGGCGTTTCGCTACATGGCCGAATACAACCCGAAATTCCGGGATCTTGAGCAGCGTCTGAGCCGGGCCAAGGCCATGTCGGAAACGGTCATGCTCGGCAGTGGCAGCGCCAACGCCAGTGCGATGATGCTCGGTGGCGGTCAGGTCGAAAAGCCGATGCTTGGTCGCTATCAGATCGAGAAAGAGTTGGGCAAGGGCGCCATGGGCGTGGTCTATCTCGGACGCGATCCGAAAATCAATCGGGTGGTGGCGATCAAGACCATGGCTTTGTCGCAGGAGTTCGATGAAGACGAACTGGTTGAGGTCAAGGAACGGTTCTTCCGCGAAGCCGAAACCGCCGGCCGCCTCAATCATCAGAATATTGTCACCATGTACGACGCCGGAGAAGAGCACGATCTGGCCTATATCGCCATGGAGTTTCTCAAAGGCCGTGATCTGGTGCCGTACACCAAGCCCGATCACCTGTTGCCGCTCGGCCAGGTGGTCAGCATCGTGGCGCGAGTGGCCGATGCCCTGGCCTACGCCCACAGCAACCACGTGGTGCACCGCGATGTGAAGCCGGCCAACGTGATGTACGAGCCCGAATCCGATCAGGTCAAGGTGACCGACTTTGGTATTGCCCGGATTACCGATTCGTCGAAAACCAAAACCGGGATGGTCCTGGGGACGCCGAGTTACATGTCGCCCGAGCAGCTGTCGGGCAAGAAGATCGATGGACGTTCGGATCTGTTCTCGCTCGGGGTGATGCTTTATCAGATGGCATGCGGGAAATTGCCGTTTGCTGGCGAGTCGATGGCGCAGTTGATGTTCAAGATCGCCAATGAAGCGCAGGCCGATGTGCGGACCTTGAATCCGCAGGTGCCGGAGGGCCTGTTCAGCGTCATCGAGCGCGCCCTGAACAAGGACATCGAACGGCGCTACCAGTCCGGCGAGGAGATGGCGCGGGATTTGCGCGCTTGTCTGGGATCGCTTCCGGCGCAAGCCTCCGATGTTGATGTAGGGAGATGACGTGGCCAAACCGCTGAGTGAAGCGCTGGATATCGTCGTCAAGACCGATCCGGGGATAGTGCGTGGGCATAACGAGGACGCGGTATTTGCCAATCCGGATTTGGGGTTGGTGATTCTGGCGGATGGCATGGGCGGGTATAACGCCGGGGAAGTGGCGAGCGGCATGGCGACGATGTTTCTGTCAACTGAACTGGAGCGGGTTTTTTCCGCCCGGCCACCGGGTGCGTCTCTGGGGGGCAGCGGGGATGATCCTGCGCAGTTGAGTATTCTGGATCGAATCGCCGGTGATTCGTTTGTCCATCGGAGCATTCTGCAGCAGGTGGCGATGACCAACTCGGCCATCTTTAATACCGCTGAAAGCCAGGCACAGTATGCCGGAATGGGCACCACCCTGGTTGCCGCGCTGTTTCACGATAACTTGGTTACTGTGGCGCACATTGGTGACTCGCGCCTGTACCGCCTGCGCGGGGATGAGTTCTGCGCGCTGACACGGGATCACTCCCTGCTGCAGGAGCAGATTGATAGTGGCATGATTACGGCTGAGGAAGCACGCTTCTCGAAGAACAAGAATCTGGTCACGCGGGCGTTGGGTGTCGATGCCGTGGTAGAAACTGAAATTCATGACTATCCGGTTCTTCAAGGCGACCTCTATTTATTGTGTTCTGACGGTCTCAACGACATGGTTGAAGATGAAGAGATTCATCTGACTTTGCAGATGCTTTCGGCCAATCTCGAACTGGCCGCCACGCAACTGATTGAAATGGCCAACGATAACGGCGGACGTGATAACGTTTCGGTTATATTGATTAAGGTATTGCACGATTTTTCGGTGCCCCGGGATACCTGGTCCAAATTTAAAGCCTGGTTCAGGGTGCGGCGATGAATTGCTCTCTGAAAGTGGGCGCATATTCAAAGCCCTTATAAGGACGGTTAAGTAATGGCTAAGCTGATATTGAGCATGGACGGTCTGGTCCTCAAGGAAATTCTGCTGAACAAGGAGCGGATCGGGATCGGTCGCAAGCCGAGTAATGACATTCAGATCGACAATCTGGCGATCAGCGGTGAGCATGCGGCGATCGTGACCATCCTCAACGATTCTTTCCTCGAGGATCTGAACAGTACCAATGGAACTCTGGTCAACGGGCAGCCGCTCAAGAAACACTTCCTCAAAAACGGCGATGTTATCGAACTGGGTAAGTACAAGCTCAAGTACCTGAACGAACAGCCGCCGTCAGCAGATTCGGCGGACTTCGAGAAGACCATGATCCTGCGCCCGAATGTCGCCAAACCAGGCGCGCCATCAGCAGATGCAGCAGAGCCCGGGCCCGCACCCGTGCCACCACCGGTTGCTCCTCCGCTGGCGCTGGGGGCTGTCCAGATATTGAATGGGGGGAACGCCGGGCGGCAACTTGAGCTGACCAAAACGCTGACCACCCTGGGCAAGCCCGGCGTACAAGTGGCAGTCATTGCCAAGCGCCCACACGGCTATTTCATTACCCATGTTGAAGGTACGCAATTCCCCATCGTGAACGGACAGACGATCGATGTTCAGGCTCACCAACTCAAGGATCATGATGTGGTCGAAATTGCCGGCATCAAGATGGAGTTCTTTCTGAAGAGCTGAGCATTTAACGATCATCCGGGCGGGAGGGGGTATGAAGAAGAATCTTGTACGGATTGTCCTTGGCCTGATGTTGGGTCTGGTGTTTCTTGGGCATTCAGCCCGGATTTTCCAGATTCCCCTGCTGAATACGCTGGATGCCTTTGTTTATGACGCCCGCCTGCGCCTGACCGCCAGGGACGGTGTCGACGAACGCATCGTCATTCTCGATATTGACGAGAAGAGCCTGGCCGAAGTGGGACGCTGGCCGTGGGGACGCGACAAGATGGCGGTGTTGATGAATCGCCTGTTTGACAGCTACGGTATCGCCATCCTGGGCTTTGACGTGGTATTTGCCGAGCCGGACAGCAGTTCGGGATTGCGCTCTCTGGAAACCATGGCCCGTACTGAGCTGAAGAACGATGCGGCTTTTCAGTCCACCCTGAAAGGCTTGCGCGAAACGCTAGATTATGACCATCTTTTTGCCGAATCGCTGCGCAATCGTCCGGTGGTTCTGGGCTATTACTTCACCAACCTGAATACGGCACACCGCAGCGGGATTCTGCCTGAGCCGACAATCAATGCCGGTGCATTCAAGGGCAAGAATATTGCCTTCACGACCTGGAGCGGTTATGGCAGCAACCTTCCGGAATTGCAGAAGAATGCGCTGAGTTCCGGGCATTTCAACCCGGTGATTGATTTTGACGGCACTTCGCGTCGCGTCCCGATGCTGGTTGAGCACGACGGGAAATACTACGAATCTCTGTCGCTGGCGATGGTTCGCGTCTTGCTGGGCAAGCCGCCGCTGGTTCCTGGTTACCCGGAAGAAGGCGCCTGGTCGAAACGTGGCTATGGCGGTCTCGAATGGCTGGAGCTAACGACCGAGCGAGGATCGCTACGCATTCCGGTCGATGAGCATGTGGCCAGCCTGATTCCCTATCGCGGGGCGCAGGGGAGTTTTCCTTATCTGTCAGCGGCGGATGCGCTGAACGGGCGACTCAAACCGGAGCAACTCAGAGGAAAAATTGTTCTGCTCGGAACAACCGCGCCGGGGCTGATGGATTTGCGCTCGACGCCGGTGGGCAGCACCTATCCCGGGGTCGAGATTCACGCCAATCTGGTGGCCGGCATGCTCGATGGGGAGATCCGACAGAAACCACCGTATGTGCTCGGCGCCGATGTCCTGCTGCTCACTCTGACGACGCTGCTTCTGGCTTTCCTGTTGCCCTTGCTCTCGCCGCTCAGGGTGGTTCTGCTCTCGCTGGGTGTCTTGTTGGCGGTGATTGTGCTCAACCTGTTCCTGTGGTCATCGGGTCTGGCGATGCCTTTGGCGTCGGTGTTGTCAGCCATTCTGATGTTGAATGCGCTGAACATGTCCTGGGGATACTTCGTTGAGTCGCGTAGCAAGCGACAGTTCACCGAACTCTTTGGTCAGTACGTGCCTCCCGAGCTGGTCGACGAAATGGCGCGTGATCCCGAGCGTTACAGCATGGAGGGGAAAAACCAGGAACTGACTGTGCTTTTTTCCGACGTGCGCGGCTTCACCTCGATCTCTGAAGGCCTCGATCCCAAGGAACTGACCCGTTTGATGAACGACTATCTGGGGGCGATGACCCAGGTCGTGCAGAAAAACCGGGGAACGCTGGATAAATATATTGGCGATGCGATCATGGCCTTCTGGGGTGCGCCGGTTGAAGACCCCGAGCATGCCCGCCGGGCCGTACTGACTGCGCTGGAGATGCAGAAGGAATTACGCAAGCTGGATGAGCCATTCAAGGCGCGCGGCTGGCCGGCGCTGCATATTGGGGTCGGTATCAACACCGGAATGATGACCGTGGGCGACATGGGTTCTCCGGTTCGCAAGTCCTACACGGTGATGGGTGATGCGGTGAATCTGGGATCGCGACTGGAAGGGATAACCAAGGAGTATGGGGTCGGGGTCATCGTCAGCGAGGCAACGAAAGCTCGGGTCAAGGACGTGGTTTACCGCGAGCTGGATCGTGTTCGTGTCAAAGGCAAGGATGAGCCGGTCGGAATTTATGAGCCGCTGGGCCTTGCTGGCCAGATCGATGCGGCGCTGACCGATGAGCTTAAACTCTGGAATCAGGCGCTGCGCCTATATCGCCAGCAGGACTGGGAACAAGCCGAATTACAGCTTTTCAATCTGTCGAGAATGAATCCGGAATGCACCCTCTATCCGCTGTTCGCCCAGCGCATTGAGGCCTATCGCACCCACCCCCCCGGCGAGGGATGGGATGGCGTGACCCGCTTTGATAGTAAATAATGATCAGCAACATCGCTTAATGGAGCGCGCATGAAGGTCAAGATTCTCGGTTGTAGTGGAGGCATCGGCGGGCGGCATTTGCGCACCACTTCGATGCTGGTTGATCATGACATCCTGATTGATGCCGGAACCGGAGTCGGAGATCTCACGCTCGCTGAGCTCTCGATGATTGACCATGTGTTCATCACGCACTCGCACCTCGATCACATTGCTTACCTGCCGCTGATGATCGATTCAATTGCCGACATGCGCGCCAAACCGGTGACGGTCTATGCGACGGACGCCACACTGGAAATTCTCCAGAACCACATTTTCAACTGGGCGATCTGGCCGGATTTCAGCGAAATCTCGATTCGCGAAGCGGCAGTGATGCAATACCAGGCAATTCGCATCGGAGAAAAAATCCGTTTTGGCGAGCGGTCGATTACAGCGGTTCCGGCCGAACATACCGTTCCGGCGGTCGGTTACCATCTCGATTCCGGCGCTGCCAGCCTGGTCTTTACCGGTGATACGACGACGAATGATGTCTTCTGGCCGGTAGTCAACCGCATTGCCAACCTGCGTTATCTGATCATCGAAACGGCGTTCTCAGATCAGGAAAAACGCCTGGCCGTGATGTCAAAGCATTTGTGCCCGAGCATGCTCGGAGAGGAGTTGGCCAAGCTGGCGCGCGACGCCAAAGTATACATTTCGCATCTCAAGCCCGGGCAGATTGAGTTGATCATGAGTGAGATCGAAACCTGTGCCGGTGACTTCAGCCCAAAAATGTTACAGAACAACCAGATATTCGAGTTTTAGCCATGACTACCGAAATGCCTACTATGACTGTTCAGCCTGATTTCGTTGAATCTCTACATCGCTTGCAGCCCGTTTGTGCCCTTTCGTCAGCACGCGTGCGTGAATTGGCCGGTTGTTGTGTGACCGAGGTGGTCAGCCGAGGGCAGGATCCCTTCCGCTTGCGCGGCGTTGAGGGGCAGTCGGTCTATCTGATGTCGGGCGAACTCAAGTTGAACTTTGCCGACAGCTCCTCCTGTGTTCAGGTCGGCGGGAGCGAAGCCGCCTGCTGGCCGCTGGCCAAGAAATCCCCCAGTATTCGTGATGCCAAGGCGATTACCGATATCACCTTGGTGCGCATTGATGATGAAATGCTCGACATCATGATGACCTGGGATCAGTTGTCTGCGGCGTCAGCGCCCCCGGTCGCTGCGCCAGAAACCACCGACTGGCGGCTGATGTCCGGTGCTTTCCGCTTGCAGAGCCTGACTGACGGGGCCTTGTCGCGCCTGCCTTCAGCGAGTATTGACGCACTTTTCCGACGTTTTGAGCGGATCAAGGTCAAGGCCGGGGACGTCATCGTGCGCGAGGGCGATGCCGGTGATTATTACTACATCATTGAAAGCGGCCGCAGTTCGATAACGCGCAAGGTCGGTGGCGTCGATATGCCTCTGGCAGAATTGAGAGCCGGCGATGCCTTCGGTGAAGAAGCCCTGGTTGCCGAAAGCGCCAGAAATGCGACGGTTTGCATGAAGAGCTCCGGCGTCCTGTTGCGCCTCGGAAAGCAGGATTTCATCGAACTGTTGCGTGAGCCCTTGCTCAAGCGGCTATCGTGGGCGGCGGCCGAGCGAGAGGTGGCTGCAGGCGCCGTCTGGCTTGATGTGCGCTATCCTTCCGAATACCAGAACGATCGCTTGCCGGGGGCGATAAATATCCCGCTCAACGAGATCCGACACGTTATTGGTGCTCTGGACCGTGATCGGGAATACGTGGTGTATTGTCAAAGCGGGCGGCGCAGTTCGGCCGCGGCCTTTCTCCTTTCGCAACACGGGTATCGCGCTTTCTTGCTGGAAAATGGCCTGAGCGCACGGGACTCCTTGGCGCACTGATCACACATTGGATTGAATGCACATGGGCAATTCGGGCGCAATTGAGGCAGAAAATGATCTGGCATTCTTCAAGAATCTCCAGACGGTCACCAATAAAATTCATGCCACCAGCAACATCGACGAGATCATGCTCGAGATGTCGCAGGATATCTGCGAGCTGTTCAACAACGATCGACTGACCATATATGTGCTGGGCGAGGACAAGCAGAGTATTGTTTCGCGCGTCAAGACGGGGTTGAATTCGTTCAAGGACATCAAGCTTCCAGTCTCCGAGCACAGTGTTGCGGGCTATGTGGCGGCGACCCGCAAACTGGTCAATATCCGCGATGTTTATGATGCGGTTGAATTACAGGCGTACAGCCCGAACATGCAGTTCCTCAAGGAAGTTGATAAACGGACGGGGTACCGTTCCAAACAGATGCTGGTGGCGCCGATTCTTGATGTTTCAAGCAGCGACCTGCTCGGCGTGGTGCAACTGATCAACAACCGCTCGGACATGACGTTTCCGGCGCAGGCCGAAGAAGGCGTACAGCGCTTGGCCCAGACGTTGGCCATCGCTTTTGCCCAGCGCCAGAAGCTACGGCCGGCGCTGCGTTCTAAGTACGACGGACTGGTTGAAGAGGCCGTAATTTCGGTAGCTGAACTCGACCTGGCACAGCGTTCGGCGCGGCGTAAAGGCGTTGATCTGGAAGAGGTCCTGGTCAGGGAGTTTCAGGTCAAGTTGTCGGCGATCGGTCAGGCGTTGGCGAGGTTTTTCGCGGTGCCGTACGAGCCATTCCGTCCAGACCGCATCAAGCCGATCGAGCTGCTCAGGAATCTCAAGCGGGATTATGTCGAGGCCAACCAGTGGTTGCCGGTCGAGGAGGTTCAGGAAGGCATTGTGGTTATCTCGATGGATCCCGAGCGCATCAAGGGCTCGCGCATCGTCAATAATATTTTTCCGAAAAGTAAAATCGTCTATCGGGTGACCACCCGTTCCGAGTTTCAGTTGTCCATGGATCAGTTTTACGGGGCGCTGGCGGACATGGGTTCGGTCGGTGACATGCTGTCCAGTCTGGATCAGGACGAATCCGTCGAAAGCGGCGCGGGGGCGGATGACCTGTCGGCGGCGGCTGATAACGAGCTGGTGCGGCTGGTCAACAAAATCATCGTCGAGGCATATCAGCAAGGGGCTTCGGACATTCATATCGAGCCGCGTCCGGGCAAGGAAAAAACCCTGATCCGTTTCCGCAAGGATGGCTCGCTGGGGGTTTATATCGAGATTCCCTCGTCGTACCGCAGTGCGCTGATCGCCCGTATCAAGATCATGTGCGATCTGGATATCTCGGAGAAGCGCCGACCGCAGGACGGCAAGATCAAGTTCAAGAAGTACGGTCCGCTGGATATCGAGTTGCGCGTGGCGACGATTCCTACGGCGGGCGGGATGGAAGATGTGGTGATGCGCATCCTCGCTGCCGGCGAACCGATCCCGCTCGACAGTCTGGGTGTCAGCCCCTCCAATCTGCTGCGTCTAAAAGAGGTGGTCAGCAAGCCCTACGGATTGTTCTTCGTGTGCGGTCCCACGGGTTCCGGAAAAACTACCACGCTGCATTCGATTCTGAGTTACATCAATACGCCGGAAACCAAAATTTGGACCGCGGAGGATCCGGTTGAAATCACCCAGAAGGGCCTGCGTCAGGTACAGGTCAACAAAAAGGCGGGGCTTGATTTTGCCACAGTGATGCGCGCCTTCCTGCGCGCCGATCCGGACGTGATCATGGTCGGTGAAATGCGTGACAAGGAAACGGTATCGATTGGCATCGAAGCCTCACTGACCGGGCATCTGGTGTTTGCCACGCTGCATACCAATAGTGCTCCTGAATCGATCAACCGTCTGCTTGACATGGGGATGGACCCGTTCAATTTTGCCGATGCCCTGCTCGGCATCCTGGCGCAACGGCTGGCCAAGCGCCTGTGCAAGTCGTGCAAGGAAGCCTATCAATCTTCTCCCGAGGAAATCAAACGGCTGCTCCTCGAGTACTGCGAGGATCTGGAGCATACCGAGCAGTGGAAAAAAGACCCCAAGGCGGCGGCCGAGGCGGTTACTCAGGAGTGGTTGAAACTCTACGCCAAAGACGGGAAATTCACCCTTTATCGGGCCAAGGGGTGTCCTGCCTGCAGTGACACGGGTTACAAGGGGCGGCTCGGTTTGCATGAATTACTGGTCGGCACCGATGCCCTGAAAAAGCAGATTCAGGAACATGCCCGTGTGGCGGAACTGTTTTCTACCGCGCTGAATGAAGGCATGCGGACGCTGAAGATGGATGGCATTGAAAAAGTCCTGTCGGGGATTACCGATATCAAGCAAGTGCGTACCGTCTGCATCAAATAGGAGCGTCTGACGTGGATACAACGAGCGACCTGTTCAAACGCTTTGAGCAGCTGAACGAAATTGGTGCATCACTCTCCAGTGAGCGGAGCATTGAACGTTTGCTGGAGAACATCCTGCTCGCCGCGAAAAACATTACCCACGCCGATGGCGGAACGCTCTACCGGGTCAGCGAAGATCAGAAAACACTTCATTTCGCCATTGTTCGAACCGACTCGCTGAAGATTGCTTTTGGCGGCACCACCGGGGAACCGATTTCGGCCAGCTTCAAGGATCTTCCGCTGTATCTTGCTGATGGCACCCCCAACAACTCGCTGGTCGCTGCATATTCGGCGATTCACGCCAAAACCGTCAATATCGCCGATGCCTATTCAGAGGTGGGTTTCGATTTCTCGGGAACGAAGAAGTTTGATCAGGTGACTGGTTATCGTTCGCAATCCTTCCTCACCGTACCGATGAAGAACCATGAGAACGAAATCATTGGCGTGTTGCAACTGATTAACGCCATTGATGCGCAGAGTGGCTTGCCCACCGTGTTTTCCGATGCCGACCAGCGGCTGGCCGAATCTCTGGCCTCGCAGGCGGCGGTGGCGCTGACCAATCGTCTGCTGGTCAGCCAGCTGGAAGCGCTGTTTGAATCGTTCATCACCCTGATCAATCTGGCCATCGACGAGAAATCGCCCTATACCGGTGGGCACTGTCAGCGGGTTCCGTCGCTGACCATGATGCTGGCCGAAGCGGTTAATGACACGGCAGACGGACCTCTGGCCGACTTTACGATGAGCGACAAGGATCGCTACGAACTCAAAATCTCAGGGTTGCTCCATGACTGCGGCAAGGTCACGACGCCGGTGCATGTCGTCGACAAGGCGACCAAGCTACAAACGATCTTTGACCGTATCCAGATGATCGATACCCGCTTCGAGGTGGTCCGGCGGGATGCCCAGTTGGTCATGCTGAGAGCGGTCATGGCCGGCGCTGATCGACTTGTCGAAGAGCGCGCGCTGCAGGAGAAGTGCGGCACCATTGATGCCGATCGGGATTTTTTGCGCCGCATCAATGCCGGTGGCGAATCGATGCGGGAGGAGGATCAGGAGCGTGTGCGCCTGATTTCGCAGCGCTATCGCTGGGCCAATACCGAAGGCGTCGAAAGCGATTTCCTCAGTGATGAAGAGATCGAAAATCTGACCATCCGCGCCGGGACGCTGACGCAGTCTGAGCGGGAGATCATCAACTACCACATTGTGGCGACGATCAAGATGCTCGAGTCGCTGCCCTGGCCAAAACACCTGAAGCATGTGCCCGAGTACGCCGGAGGTCATCACGAACGCATGGACGGCAAAGGCTATCCGAAAGGGCTTAAGCGCGAGGAAATGTCGGTGCAGGCGCGGATTATGGGCATTGCCGATATTTTCGAAGCGCTGACCGCGCGTGACCGCCCGTACAAGCCGGCGATGAAAATTTCGGAAGCCTTGCGCATTCTCGGAAATTTCTGCGCGAACGGCCACATTGACCCCGACCTGTTTGATATTTTCGTCAAACAGAAGGTTTATCTGAAATACGCCAAGCATTATCTCGAAGAATCACAGATCGATGAGGACGAAGCCTAAGCGGTGGCGACGGCGTTCACGTTAGAATTTCACCTTTGCCTAGCAGGTCTGCCATGTACCTCATTGCCCCCAGCATTCTTTCTGCCAACTTCACCAAACTTGGTGAAGAAATTACCGATGTGATCGCTTCCGGTGCCGACTGGATTCACTTCGACGTGATGGACAACCATTACGTGCCGAATTTGACCATCGGGCCGATGATCTGCGAGGCCATTCGGCCGTTGACCCCAGCGACGATTGACGTGCATCTGATGGTCAAGCCGGTCGATCGCATCATCCCGGATTTTGCCAAAGCCGGGGCCAATGTCATCACTTTTCACCCCGAAGCGTCGGAGCATGTCGATCGCAGTCTCTCGCTGATCCGTGAATGCGGCTGCCAGGCTGGCCTGGTGTTTAATCCGGCAACGCCGCTGGATGTCCTTGATTACGTGATGGACCGGATCGACGTGGTGTTGCTGATGAGCGTCAATCCCGGTTTCGGCGGGCAGAAATTCATCCCGGCCACGCTGCGCAAGCTACAGATGGCACGCGCCAAAATTGATGCTTACGAGCGCGAGAGCGGGCGGAAAATACGTCTGGAAATCGACGGCGGCGTGAAAGTCGACAACATCGCCGAAATCGCCCGTGCCGGAGCTGATACCTTTGTCGCCGGTTCGGCCGTGTATGGCGCCGGAAAGGACAGCGACCCCCAGCGTTATAACTCGATCATTGCCGCGCTGCGTTCCGAATTGGCGAAAGTCTGATGCCACGTCTCCCTGCTGAACCCCTTTCCGTGGGGGCGGTTCTTTTCGATCTGGACGGCACTCTGCTCGATACCATTCCCGATCTGCACGCCGCGGCATGCGGCATGCTGCGCGATCTCGGGCGGCCAGAGCTTGATGCTGAAACCATCAGCCACTATGTCGGTCGAGGAATTCCCAATCTGGTCAAACGGGTGCTGGCCGGTTCGCTCGCTGCAGCTGATGACCACTTGCCTGTGCCGCAAGAGGCGCTGGATAGTTTCAAGCGGCATTACACTCGCGAAAATGGCCGCCATGCCGTCATCTATCCCGGAGTGCTTGAGGGCTTGAAAGCCCTCAAGGCCAAAGGTTTTCCACTGGCGGTAATTACCAATAAGGCTGCGGCTTTTGCCCTGCCTCTGCTGGAGATGACGGGGCTGGCGAGCTACTTCGAGGTGGTGGTGAGCGGCGATCTGTTGCCCAAACCCAAGCCCGACGCGATGCCGCTGATCTGGGCCTGCGGTCGCTTGAATGTGTCGCCGTCCGATGCGGTTTTTGTTGGCGACTCGGTGAATGACTTTCTTTCCGCGCGCGCGGCGGGCTGTCACGTCTTCCTGCTGCCTTACGGTTACAACGAAGGGCGCAAGGTGCAAGAACTCGATTGCGATGCTATAGTTCCGACTGTCGAGTCAGCCGTAAAACATCTCAGGGTCATCAATCGCACGCATGGAAACACTTCACCACAATCTGCATCTTGAGCCCGCACTCTGGGCGGAGGCCTGGCCCTGGCGTCGCTGCCAGTAAGCTCGTATTGATCGGGTGCGCCTGTCGTACCCCCGCCTCGTGTTGCCGTATGTGTTTGTGGAGCTTTTCATGACTGAATCCGTATTTAATCGCCTGGCCGCTGAAGGCTATAACCGTATCCCCGTGACGTTGGAAACTTTCGCCGATCTGGATACGCCTCTTTCGATCTACCTGAAGCTGGCCAATGCCCCGTATACCTATCTGCTTGAATCGGTGCAGGGCGGCGAGCGTTTTGGGCGCTACTCGATCATCGGTCTGGCCAGCCCGACACGCATCGTGGTCAGCGGCCATCAGGTGCTGGTGCTCAACGGCAACCGCATTGCCGAGCGCGAAGACGACACCAATCCACTGGAATTCATCGACGCCTACATGAAGCGCTTTCGCGCCGCTCCCGCCGCGGGTCTGCCGCGTTTCTGCGGTGGGCTGGTCGGCTGCTTCGGCTACGACACTGTGCGCTACGTTGAGACCAAACTGACGCGCAGTACCAAGACCGATGACCTGGGTACGCCGGATATCCTGCTCCTACTGTCCGAAGAGATTGCCGTGGTCGACAACCTTTCCGGCAAGCTGACGCTGGTCGTCTATGCCGAACCCGGTGTTCCGGGCGCGTACCAGAAGGCGCAGGCGCGGTTGAAAGAATTGCTCGCCAAACTGCGCGAGCCGGCGGTTATCCCCAGTGAAACACCGAAAACCTCACAGCCCGCCGTTTCGCTGTTTGGCGAGGCGCATTTCAAGCAGGCGGTACTCAAGGCCAAGCGCTATATCACCGAAGGCGACATCATGCAGGTCGTCCTGTCGCAGCGCATGAGCAAGCCGTTCTCGGCCAGCCCGCTAGCGCTGTACCGTTCGCTGCGTTCGCTCAACCCCTCGCCCTACATGTTCTACTTCGATTTCGAGGATTTTCACGTGGTTGGCGCTTCGCCCGAAATTCTTGTCCGGCTTGAGGGCGATACGGTGACAGTGCGGCCGATCGCCGGGACGCGCAAGCGCGGTTCGTCGTTCGAGGAAGATCAGGCACTGGCCGCCGAACTGCTGGCCGACGAGAAGGAGCGTGCCGAGCACGTCCAGTTGCTCGACCTGGGGCGTAACGATGCCGGGCGCGTTTCTCGCGTAGGTTCGGTCAAACTGACCGAAAACATGATGATTGAGCGCTACTCGCACGTGATGCACATTGTCTCCAATGTCGAAGGCAAGCTGCAGTCCGGACTCAATGCGCTTGACGTACTGAAGGCGACGTTTCCGGCCGGCACGGTCTCTGGCGCGCCGAAAGTTCGGGCGATGGAAATTATTGACGAACTCGAACCGGTCAAGCGCGGCATCTATGCCGGAGCCGTGGGTTACCTCGGCTTCAACGGCGACATGGATCTGGCGATTGCCATTCGTACCGCCGTGCTCAAGGACGGCAAACTGCATGTTCAGGCCGGCGCCGGCATCGTCGCCGATTCCAACCCGGCCTCCGAATGGCAGGAGACCGAGAACAAGGCACGGGCGGTGCTGCGTGCGGCGGAACTGGCCGAGCAGGGCCTTGATACACGGTTTGAGTGAGAGGAGCCGACCATGCTGCTGATGATAGATAACTACGACTCCTTCACCTACAACATCGTCCAGTATTTTGGCGAGCTCGGGCAGGAGGTCAAGGTCTTCCGCAACGACGCCATTTCGCTGGCCGAGATTGCCCGTCTGAATCCCGAGTATCTGGTCATTTCTCCCGGTCCAGGAACGCCTTCACAAGCGGGGATTTCATTGGCGGCGATCCGCGAGTTTGCCGGCAAGATTCCTTTGCTCGGGGTGTGTCTTGGGCATCAGGCCATTGGCGAAGCTTTCGGCGGGCGCGTCGTACATGCCAAGAAGCTGATGCACGGCAAGGTCTCGCCAGTCCTGCACCATGATCTCGGTGTCTTCCGCGGCCTCCCCAATCCGCTGACCTGCACCCGCTACCACTCGCTGGCGGTCGAGCGTGAGTCGTTGCCGGAGTGCCTCGAAATCACCGCCTGGACCGAAGATGACGAAATCATGGGATTGCGCCACAAAACCATGGCCGTCGAAGGCGTGCAGTTCCACCCGGAATCGATCCTGACCGAACGCGGCCATGATCTGCTAAAAAACTTTCTTCAGGAACACGCGCAATGAAGCCGCAGGATGCTTTGACGCGGGTCATCGAACACCGCGAAATATTTCACGATGAAATGCTCGACCTGATGCGCCAGATCATGCGCGGCGAGATGTCGCCGCTGATGGTTGCGGCGATTCTCACCGGCTTGCGGGTCAAGAAGGAGACGGTCGGTGAAATAACCGCGGCAGCCCAGGTGATGCGCGAGATGTCGACGCGCATCGAGGTCGCCGATAACCAGCACTTTGTCGACATCGTCGGTACCGGTGGTGATGGCGCGCATACCTTCAATATCTCCACTGCCTCGATGTTTGTCGCCGCGGCGGCCGGTGCCAAGGTCGCCAAGCACGGCGGGCGCAGCGTTTCGTCGAGTTCCGGCAGCGCCGACGTGCTCGAGGCGCTCGGTGCCAACATCATGCTGACGCCGGCGCAGGTCGGCAAATGTCTGGCCGCGACCGGGATCGGTTTCATGTTTGCTCCCAATCACCATTCGGCGATGAAAAATGTCGCACCGATCCGCCGGGAAATGGGCGTGCGTACCATCTTCAATATCCTCGGGCCGCTGACCAATCCGGCCGGTGCGCCGAATACCCTGCTCGGTGTTTTTCATCCCGATCTCGTTGGCATCCTGGTACGCGTCATGGAGCGCCTCGGTGCCAAACACGTCATGGTGGTCTACGGCAAGGACGGCATGGACGAAATTTCGCTTGGCGCGGCGACGATGGTTGGCGAACTGAAAGACGGAAAAATTCGTGAGTACGATATTCATCCGGAAGATTTCGGTTTGCAGATGTCGTCCAACCGCAGTCTGCGCGTGAATGATGCGCAGGAGTCCAAGGAAATGATTTTTTCGGCACTGTCCAACACGGAAGGCACAGCGCGCGAGATCGTCGTCCTCAACGCTGGTACGGCGCTGTATGTGGCCAATGTCGCCGAGTCGATTCCGCGTGGCATTGATCTGGCGCGCGAAGCCATCGCCAGCGGCGCAGCGCGCGCCAAGCTCGACGAATTTGTCCGCTTCACGCAAGGTTTCGTGGCATGAGTATTCCCGATATTCTGGAAAGAATTCTTGCCGTCAAGCGGGAAGAGGTCGCTGTCGCCACGGCCATAAAATCCTTGAACGCGATTCGCAGCGAAGCCGGAGCGCAACCGGCTGCGCGCGATTTTGTCGGTGCTATTCGCAGTAAAATTGCTGCTGGACAACCTGCGGTAATCGCCGAAATCAAGAAGGCTAGTCCGTCCAAGGGCGTGCTGCGCGAAGACTTTCGTCCCGCCGAGATCGCTGCTGATTACGCCGCGCACGGGGCGGCGTGCCTGTCCGTGCTTACCGACCGGCAGTTCTTTCAGGGCGCTCCGGAGTATTTGCAGGCCGCCCGAGCCGCCTGTGCCTTGCCGGTGTTGCGCAAGGATTTTCTTGTCGATGCGTATCAGGTTTTTGAAGCCCGGGCCATGGGCGCCGATGCCATCCTGCTCATTGCCTCGGCGCTGGATCTGGCGACGATGCGCGAATTCGAAAACATTGCTCAGGACCTCGGGATGGGCGTTCTCGTCGAGGTCCATGACGGCGAAGAGCTCGATCTCGCCTTGCAACTCGAAACGCTGCTGATCGGAATCAACAACCGCAACCTGCGTACTTTTGAAGTCAGCTTGCAGACCACACTGGATTTGTTGCCGCGCATCCCCGATGGGCGCGTCGTGGTGACCGAAAGTGGCATCCTGGCGGCTGGTGATGTGTGCTTGATGCGTGGTAACAAGGTGAATGCTTTCCTGGTCGGCGAAGCCTTCATGCGCTCCCCAAGTCCTGGGGTGGCGTTGAGTCAGCTGTTCCTGGAATAGTCGTGAAAGCGGATTTGTTGCAATTTCACAACAAACTCGGCGAAGGGCATCCTTAAAAGCTTTTTTAAGCTTGTCGTTTGCAGTGCCGTTTGCGATCATTCGTACAACTTCTCATCCATGAGAGGTACAGTTTGGTGGCGCATAGCGTTGCCGACCTTAAACCTAGAGGAGATTTACAATGCAAAAGAGAATTATTGCACTGGCTGTTGCTGGTCTGGTTTCCGGTGCTGCGTTCGCTCAGTCGAATGTCACCATCTACGGCGTTATGGATGCCTACGCTGGTTACGGTACAGCTGGCAATGCTGGTACTGGCGATCAAAAGCAAATCGCTGTTAATTCCGGTGGTCTTTCGAGCTCGCGTCTTGGTTTCAAGGGCGAAGAAGCCCTGGGCAATGGCCTGAAAGCGATTTTCACCCTTGAACTGGGTTCGCTGGATATCACCGGTGCCACGAACAGCATCGGCAATACGCGTCAAGCTTACGTCGGTCTGACCAGCGACAAGGTGGGTACAGCCTATTTGGGCCGTGTGCAGACGCTGGGTTATGACTACTTCGTCAAGTACGACTCACTCGCCGCTTCCAACGCATTCTCGCCACTGGCCAGCTTGCAAAAGGGTGGTGCAGCTCCTGCCGCCGCTGGTACAGGCTCAGCTACAGGTCAAAACTTCCTGCTGTCGGCTTCGAACCAACTGGGTCGTCAATCTAACGCCATTGCTTACATTTCACCGAGCTTCGCTGGTGTGACCATTCGTGCCAACGCTGCAACGGGTACCAACCAGAGCGCTGCTGCTGGTCAGGTCTCCGCATCGGGTGAGCAAACCACGGGTGTCAGTGGTAACGGTAATCTTGTCTCCGCTCAGTCGTACTTTGCTCTGGGCGGTGACTACGACAATGGTCCGCTTTCGGTTGGTGCAGCGTATGCTCAAGCCAATCACCTTACCGGTTCGGTTAACAACGCCGCAAACGTTGATGTAAGAGACTGGGCATTGTCCGCCAAGTATGACTTCAAGGTTGTTCAGCCTTTCGTTTCGTATCAAGAGTCGAGGAATACGAACACCGGTACTACCAATGTTAAGAACAAACTGTTCGGTATGGGTCTGGCTATTCCGGTTGGCTCCGCTGGTGCGATCAAGCTGGCCTATGCTAACTTCCGTAACGACCTGGCAAATCAAGTCAAAGCTCAAGGTTACGCTGTTGACTACGAGCACAGCCTGTCGAAGCGCACCACGGCTTACGTCGGTTGGCAGCAGATCAACAACGGTAGCTACGGTACATTTGGTACAGCTAATGCCAACAGCACTATTTCTGCTGGCGCCTCAGGCAACGTGAATTTCTACGGTACTGGTGTTCGCCACACGTTCTAATATCGCCTAACCGCGTTATTTGAATTAAAAACGGGAGCTTCGGCTCCCGTTTTGCGTTGAAGGGTTGATCGACTAGTGAGATGTTTGTTGAGTCCCTGCACTAACTGAAGCTAAATTGAGTCGAGGCGACGTTACTATAACGGGTATCGTCCCAGCTCTGAGCAGAGGGGGGCACCCGCTGAGTTTGCCTTCGAGTGTGGATGCCGCCGATACTGGGGGGGGGTGAAAAGAGCCGTAAACTCCTGCTTTAGGCCGGTGCTGAAACGGTTGCAGCCTCACAGGACGTTCAGAGCAGGGGAGCTAGGTGCCGATCGGATGCTTGTTTGCGCGGGAATAACATGGCTTGTTTTGACGTCCTCGTCAATTCCTAAGCGCTGCGTTAGCTGAGAATCAGATTGTCCCGGTGAATGATTTCGGCTTCGTCCATATAGCCGAGAATGGCTTCAATGTCCGCGCTGGGCCGGCGCGCAATGCGCCGTGAGTCGCTGCTGCCGTAATTGGCCAGTCCGCGAGCCACTTCAATACCTTCGGCGGAGAGGCAGGCAACGGCGGCGCCGCGTTCGAATTCGCCTTGAACTTCAGTGACACCTACCGGCAGCAGGCTTTTCCCTTCGCTCAGGGCTTTGACCGCGCCGGTATCGAGAATTAGCTTCCCGCTCAGTTGCAGGTGGTCGGCCAGCCATTGCTTGCGTGCGTTAAGCGGCGGGTTTTGCGAGAGCAGCAGGGTGCCGACGGCTTCGCCGCGTGCTACGCGGGGCATGACGTTAGGTTCGCGGCCGCTGGCAATGACGGTGTGCGCACCGCTGCTGGCGGCGCGCTTGGCGGCGATGACCTTGGTGATCATCCCGCCTTTACCGTACTGTGTTCCGGCGCCACCGGCCATCGTCTCGAGTGCCGGGTCACCGGCGCGAGCTTCGGCAATCAGTGTGGCGCTCGGGTCCTTGCGCGGATCGGCGGTATACAAGCCAGTCTGGTCAGTGAGGATGATCAGGCAGTCAGCGTCGACCAAATTAGCCACCAGGGCGCCGAGCGTGTCGTTGTCGCCGAACTTAATTTCGTCGGTGATAACGGTGTCGTTTTCGTTGATGATTGGCACGACCCCGAGATGGAGCAGGGTGGTCAGCGTCGAACGGGCGTTGAGGTAGCGTTTGCGGTCGGCGAGGTCGTCGTGGGTGAGCAGGACCTGCGCGGTGTGCAACCCATGCTGGGCAAAAGCGCTTTCATAGACCTGTACCAGACCCATCTGGCCGACGGCGGCGCAGGCTTGTAGTTCGTGTACAGCGCTCGGTCTCTTGCTCCAGCCGAGGCGCTGCATGCCGCAGGCAATGGCCCCTGATGAGACTAACACGACTTCCTTATGCAACTGCCGCAGTTCGGCGATCTGCCGCGCCCATTCATTGATAGCGGCGATGTCGAGCCCTTCACCATTGTTGGTGACCAGGGCCGAGCCGACCTTGATGACGAGTCGCTTGGCTTCGGCAATGCAGGTCGTGGTCATGCTTACTCCGGGGTGTCGTCGTCCGTGGCGTCGGGGAAATGGATGTCCTGCAGTGCCTGAGCCATCGAGACGGGAGGTGCAAGGCTGTCGAGCGCTTCCTGCAGCTTGTAGATCAGCGGACGGCAGCCTTCGCCATTGATCGCGCTGATGCGGAAATAGGGGGCTCCGCCGGTGTCGTAGTTGCTCAGGAAGTCGGTCACGCGCTGTTCACGATCTTCTTCCGGAATCAGGTCCAGTTTGTTGAGGATCAGCCAGCGTGGTTTGGCCGCCAGTTCCGGGCTGTATTTTTCGAGTTCATGGACAATTGCCTTGGCGTCGTGAACTGGATCGGCTTCAGGGTCGGGAGGGGCTAGGTCGACGATGTGCAAGAGTACGCGGGTGCGTGCCAGATGCTTGAGGAAGCGGATGCCCAGCCCAGCGCCTTCGGCGGCGCCTTCGATCAGTCCGGGAACGTCGGCGATGACAAAGCTCTTGTTCTCGCTGACGCGAACGACGCCGAGATTGGGGTGCATGGTGGTGAAGGGGTAGTCGGCAACCTTCGGGCGTGCGGCCGAAACGGCGCGGATAAAGGTGCTCTTCCCGGCGTTGGGCAGGCCGAGCAGGCCGACGTCGGCCAGTACGCGCAGTTCCATGCGCAGATCGCGTTCTTCGCCGGGTTCGCCCTTGGTGCATTGGCGTGGTGCGCGATTGATGCTGGACTTGAAGTGAATATTGCCGAGTCCGCCGCGTCCGCCCTTGGCCAGAAGAATTTCCTTGCCGTCGACGTCGAGGTCGGCAACCACGGTTTGACTGTTCTCGTCGGTGATCACCGTGCCCACCGGAACGTGCATGGTAATGTCGTTGCCGCCTTTGCCGTAGCAGTCGCCTGAGGCGCCGTTTTCGCCGCGCTGGGCTAGGAATTTGCGGGTGTAGCGAAATTCGATCAGGGTGTTGAGATTGCGGTCTGCGACGGCGTAGATGTTACCGCCGCGCCCGCCGTCACCGCCGTTGGGTCCGCCTTCCGGTTCGTATTTCTCGCGCCGGAACGAGGCCATGCCATTGCCGCCGTCCCCGGCAGCAATGTAGATTTTGGCTTCGTCGATAAATTTCATGAGACTGTCTCTTTCGGAGTAACGGATGCTACAAATAAAAAAGCCCTACCGCAAGGATAGGGCTTTTTGCCGCTGAAGCGGTAGTGCGTCGAACGACTGAGCTTAAGCCAGAGGAACGATGCTGACCGTGCGGCGGCGCTTCTCGCCCTTGATCGCAAACTGGACATGACCTTCGACCAGTGCAAACAGGGTGTGATCCTTGCCCATTCCGACATTGACGCCGGGGTGGAACTCGGTGCCGCGCTGGCGAACGATGATATTGCCGGCCGGAATCAGCTGGCCGCCGTAGCGTTTTACACCGAGGCGTTTCGATTCGGAGTCGCGGCCGTTACGGGAACTGCCGCCTGCTTTTTTATGTGCCATGTGTCAGTATCCTTTCAGTTAGGCCGAGATGCCGTCGATACGGATTTCGGTGAAGTTTTGGCGATGGCCCTGATGCTTCTGATAATGCTTACGGCGACGCATTTTGAAGATCGTGACCTTGGGATGACGGCCTTGTGAAAGCACAGTGGCCTTGACCGTAGCGCCGGTGAGAAGCGGAGCGCCGATTTGCACGGTCTCGCCTTCGCCGACCATGAGAATCTGGTCAAGGGTAATTTCTGCGCCAACTTCTGCCGGTATCTGTTCTATTTTCAATTTTTCGCCGGCGACAACACGATATTGCTTGCCTCCGGTTTTTATGACCGCGTACATGTTGGACTCCAAAAACAAAGTAAAGTGGAACGAAGAACCGCGCATTATACCTATTTGTCTCGACAAGTCAAAGAGTTCGCGTTGGCAAGGCGGAAAAGTATCTTGAGCGGCCGGTAGTTTGTCTGGCTGGGCTTGCTCCATCAGCGAGAACACGCTTGTTTTGGCTTGACGCCACGGTGGGTGACCCCTAAGATTCGTCGGTTTTCTCCTGGGCGCAACGACGTGAAACTTGAGAGTCTTTACAACTTGATCGGCTCCGATATGGGGGCTGTGGATTCGGTGATCCGTACGCGTCTGCACTCGGACGTGGCGTTGGTGCGGCAGGTCGCCGAGTACATCATCCATAGCGGCGGCAAGCGCATGCGTCCGGCCTTGGTGCTGCTGTCGGCCGGGGCTCTGGGCTACCGCGGCGTGCAGCATCACGAATTGGCTGCGGTGATTGAATTCATTCATACAGCGACCCTGTTGCACGATGACGTCGTTGATGAATCCGATCTGCGGCGAGGACGGGAAACCGCCAACGCGCTTTTCGGTAATGCGGCCAGTGTGCTGGTAGGCGATTTTCTCTATTCACGCGCCTTTCAGATGATGGTCGATGTTGGCGACATGCGCATCATGCGGGTGTTGTCGGATGCGACCAATGTCATTGCCGAAGGTGAAGTTCTGCAATTGATGAACTGCCATGATGCCGATGTCGACGAAACCCGGTATTTGCAGGTCATCCGCTTTAAAACGGCCAAACTGTTCGAAGCCGCCGCGCGGCTCGGTGCCCTGGTTGGGGAAGCTTCTCCCGAACTTGAGCAGCGCATGGCTGACTACGGCATGCACCTCGGTACCGCTTTCCAGTTGATTGATGATGTGCTCGACTATTCAGGCGCTGAGGTCGAAACAGGAAAGCATCTGGGTGACGATCTGGCCGAGGGTAAACCGACTCTGCCCTTGATTTATGTGATGCAAAACGGCACGGCCGAGCAGGCGGCGTGTGTGCGAAACGCCATCGAAAATGGTGGGCGTGATGATTTCCAAGCCGTCCTGTCCGCCATTCGTGCGACGGGGGCGTTGGAGTATGCCAAACAACAGGCCGAAGCCGAAGCGGCTCTCGCCGCAACCGCGTTAGATGCGCTTCCGGCTTCCCCATACAAGGATTCTTTGTTAGAATTAGCCCTCTTCGCTGTTGCTAGGTCCTTCTAGCGCTGTCGTTGTTTCGGTCGGGGCGTAGCTCAGCCTGGTAGAGTACTGCGTTCGGGACGCAGGAGTCGGAGGTTCGAATCCTCTCGCCCCGACCACTGAATATTGAGAAAAGCTCTGAGAAATCAGGGCTTTTTTCATTTCTGCGTTAGCCTTGTACTCTAATCTTTGCACTCCAGAATCATCCTTCTGTGGTTCTAAAGGTGACTGCGGGTGACAACCTAGACTAGCAGATGCTGCACGGGTTTACAAGCGCTGTACAAGTTCTGCTCAAGCTCTGGCCTACTCTGCACTAGCTTTAAATTTTAGCTAGTTTATGCGAGACCCTCTCTAAGTAGTCTGAACATTAAGTTCCCCCCTTAGTACCCCCCCCTAAGTCCTAGTGAAGTCACGCTTAACACAGTAACAGGTGCTAAAGCAGCACTTATCACAGTAACAGTAGCTATCACATAGCCCTGTCTGTACTGCTGGAACTCTCCAGTGGTAACAATCCCACTTGATTACTTAACTGTACGTACTGGACTGCCCTTCGTTTAAGGGATTGGACAGAGGTGCAGATGTGAGCTAGTGCGTACAGTTAAGGAATTAAGATGTTCAATTCAACAATACCCAATGTGTCGACTGATGTTACACAAAGCCCTGCAATTGTGCGCCCTGCTATGCCTTGTATGCCTGAAGGATGGGAAGCAGAGGTAGCAGCAAGGGAAGCTCAGGAAGAAGCACAGGAACGGGATGCACAGATAGCAAGGTGCAAGGCACGACAGGCAGCAACAGAGGGAGCACAGGTAGTGAGTGCTGCACGTACTCCTGCACTAAGCCCTGCACTAACAAACGTTATCCCGCGCACTGTATCTACTGATGTACCTATCGCTGTACCAAGCCATGTAATAACGCCTGATGTTGTACCTAGCGTTGTATCTAGCGCTCCTGTACCTACCCAAAGCAGCAAGCTAATGCAAGTCAAGGATATGCTTAGTAAAGCTGCATCAAGCGATTACACAATGTCTAGCGCTGCTATAGCACCTGCTCTATCTAGTGCGCCTCTTAGCTCAGACAGCTGTGCGGCTTTGACCAAGGACATGCAAGCTAAGGCTGATGCAGCTAACAAGGTGCAAGCACAGGATGCGCTAATCAAAGAGCTAGTGCATAAGCTACACAGTGGAGCAAGCCTTGAGTCATTACAGAGGTTTGGTGCTGCTCGTGTAGCTCAGGCTGTGCAGATGCAAACACAGATACCTCCTACCACTCAGGAAGTCTTTACTAAGCGTAGAAACGCAGATAAAGCCGCTAACAGAGATCTAGGTAAAGGACTTAAAGCAGCGGGTGTAGTTGTACAGCAGCACAAGGAAGAAGAATTCACGCATGCTATCTGTACTCAGATGGACTTACAGTTACAAGGAGAGAACCCCTCTGCCTCTGCTGTACTTGCAAAGGCTTTTTCTAATCCAGCTAAAGCTAAGAGTATAGGGAACAGCACAAGAATGCCTAGGGTAAGGAAAGCATTCAAGAGCGAAGCTGTGCAGCGCCATCCTATTGAACAAGCGATGCAAGCTAACTATGGAAGGGGGCGGATGAAGCCACGGTGCTCTGTTAGGAGATTTAGTCAGGTTTTAGGGATGAATGCTTTTATGTTCGAGGTTTATTCCAAACTGAATAAGCATGATGCTGAGATTGCTGCTTTGAAAGCTGATGTTGTAGCTACTAAGGCTAGAGTGCAAGCGCTAGAGCTACAGAGCAAGGCGCATGATGTACTAAGCGCTACGGGAGTACGTACTAAGGTATCGACTGAGGAACTGCTTGCACTAAGAGCCGATGGTCTGAGCGATAAAGAGATTGGTATGGCTGTTGGTATGAAACCAGACGCAGTTAAGAAGCGATTCCAACGAATCGACCACAAGGGGAAATAGGGGACAAAAGGGGACATGTCCCCCTCTGTATGCCCAAGGGACAAATGTCCCCCTCTAAACACCGAGTTTTCTATAACTTCGTTAAAGTACATCACATTGCTTTGCTGCGCTGCGCTGCACTGCACCTGCATCTAAATCCTCCCCATATAAATCCAACAACCTTCGTTATATAATTATTCCCTAATATTGTTTATACATAGGATGAAAGAATGCGAGACTCAATCTGCGCTTTACTAAGCGCCACACCAGAAGTAGCACAACACACTTTGTACGTCCCTAGCATGATTTTATTCAAGCTCAGGCAGTACGGTCTTAACTACACAGAAATAGGTACAGCGCTTGGAATGAACCCCTCAGCAGTCCGTACAAGACTGCACAGGTTAGGAATGCCTCTAGGACAGGCTAGGGGGGTCTCTGCTGCATAGGAAGGGGGCGGGCTATGCTAGGGAACAAAACGAAAGAGGCTGCATTCCTAGCTGCCCGCTTTATCCCTGCCCCCTGAGCATGCCCTGCACTAGCGCCTCATTATAGGATGCCCCAGGAGGCCTCTGTAGCGCTGCCGGTTCTCTCTGTAGCCTGCTTCTGTACTTTGCCTAATGATTCCGCGAAGTGGCTTACTTCAATCACAGCAAGCCGCGCAGCATGTATGCCTCGGCTAAAAACCTCTCACCTATTGTTGCTTTTAAATGCAATTAAAACTGACCGGTGTAGTCGCATACGACTTTGAAATACTTCGTCAGACTCGTCTTGTAAGGATCGGAAACATTCATTATCAGTTTCGAATTGGTCTCAAAGAACTTACCGTAGTCTCCCCACTTAAAGTCCTTCCCCGATTTGAATTCTCGGAGTGTGGCGGCGTTCTCAGTGACTGGATATGTTGAGTACGTTTTTTCCCTGCAATTCAACATCACATAACTGACCGTGAGATTTTGTAAGGACTCGGGGCTGGCAGGTACAGTAGGGTCGTTCCAGATCATATCCCCGTGAATAAACCCTACAGATACGGTACTTCTGCTTTCAACCTTAACAGCGACACTCATCATATAAGTTCCCATCTGCGAACCAGAACCGTCATTAATGAATACTTTCCCAAGAGCATCTTGGTACCCGTAGGCTGAGGCCGTTGGTGAAATGGCAATGATGACAAGATAGAGGATTGCACTTGAAATTTTCAGTTTCATTGGGTTTCCTAAGCCGAATAACAATAATAACAAGGGACGCCTAAGCACTAGCACCTGAATGCAGCGCAAATGCTGTAGCGCCTTCTCTGTGCCGAGCCTGTGACTTACTTGGGCTTTGCACTCATGCTCTCTATCTCTTTTGCCTGTGTAATCCCTCTCCTGTGTTGAGCCTCTCGCAGAAGCCGATTTAGCACTGAATTAGAACTCTATGATTTGGGAACACACGTAAATTCAAGCGAGAAATTCGCTGTCTTCCCGAGCGCAGAATCGGTATAGATATTATTTATTCTTTTGACTTCTTTATTCTCTTTTTCACAATACTGGTTCGCTTCTGAATAGACCGCAGCAATTGTTGCTGGGCTTGGTGGCCCCATCCCGACTCTGGCATTTGACATTGAAATGTAATAGGTGTTTTTGTCCATCATGATTACACCTGAGCTACCTCCACATGCAGAGATTGAAAGAGTAGCGATTACTAGCGCGGTATGTATAGCCAGTTGCTTCGTGAGTTTCATTGATATCCACCTTTGATTGAGTTGCATTTGACGATCCACTAATTATGATTGATTATTCAAATTGAATCCGTGTAATTTCTTTGTGTTGTAGATGCTGTGTAAAGTCTATGCGCTTACTCTGAGTAACTTATCTAATTTGCAAGAAAGCTCTCCCGCATCAATTGATACATAGCGCTGAAGCATGTTCGCTGTTGTATGTCCGGAGATAGCCCTTAGCTCTAGCACGTTCAAGCCTAGCTTTGCTAATCTGGTTAAAGCGTCATGTCTTAGATCATGGAAGGTGAAGTCAGGGATGCCCGCCCTCTGTACTGCTCTGTTGTACGCTTGCTTAAGTGCTTGAACTGTACATGCAAAGACCCTTCCATCAATGCTGCGTGGTAGTGCTTGTTGCACCTGTTTAAGTATCTCTGTACAAGCATATGTAAGAGGAATACACCTAGCGCCTGTCTTGCCCTGTACTCTAGCTGTGCCTCTTGCAAGATCAATATCAGCCCATGTTAAGGATAGAATCTCGCCTCGCCTAGCACCTGTCTCTAATGCAAAGATTACGATAGGGTGTATCCACGGATTCCTGCACTCTGAACAGGACTTGAGTAGCGATGTTCTTTCAGCATCAGTAAGCACTGTATCCCTAGCTGGATTACACCGAGGCTTCTGAACGAGGGTACAAGGATTACAATGTAAGCCGAAGCCCCACTCACGGATAGCTACAGTAAAGACATGGCTAAGTATCTGTAACTCGCGGGTTACAGTGCTACCTTGTACAGAAGTAAGTCTCTGGTCTCTCCATTGCGCCAACACTGAACCTGTACAAGCAAGCACTGAGTACTTGGCTAAGGGAGTTCGCATGAGTGCTTTCAAGCGTATAACTTCTACATCAGCGCCACGCTTTGTTCTGCTGACTTCACTTATATAGCGCTGAAGGAGTTCTCCGAGAGTAGTCCTAGCTGCTTCTGTGCGATCAATCCATGTACCAGCATCAAGGCTTGACTCTTGTTCTCTAGCCCACCTCTCTGCATCCTTCTTATGATTAAAGGTCTTAGACTGAAGGGGATACCCTTTACGTTTAACAATACATTGCCAGCGATTATTACGTTCTCTTATAGTTGCCATATTCCTGCTCTCGGTGACAGCAGGGTGACTACTAGAGCACAAAGATAACAGAACTTGGTATAGCGCCTTAAGTAACCTCTTGAATGAATACAAGAAGTTAGTAGCTCAGCCTGGTAGAGTACAAGCTCCTAAACTGCGTTCGGGACGCAGGAGTCGGAGGTTCGAATCCTCTCGCCCCGACCACTGA
>JBAXHE010000030.1:0-31996 GCA_037139055.1 Betaproteobacteria bacterium
GGATCGCCGAAGGCTCGGCCTGGATCGTCCCGCCCGGCCTGTATCATCCGATCCGACAGGATGCCGTGCTGCTTGAGAAAGGTAAGGAAAAAGCTGCTGCGGCAGCCCTAATGAAATATCTGGAGGGCGAGAAGGCCAAGGCCGTTATCCGGACCTATGGATACGGGCTCTGAGTATCAGACAGGGCGTACCATTCTCGTGTCATATCATTCCTAATCAATTATTCCTGAACTTAATATCTATCCTATGCTGCCTTCCGACCTCGCTGCCGTCTGGCTGACACTCAAACTGGCCTCACTGACCACGGTGCTACTGCTCATCATCGGCACGCCGATCGCCTGGTGGCTGACGCGCACGCACAGCCCGTTCAAGAGCGTCGTCAGCGCGCTGGTCACCCTGCCGCTGATCCTGCCGCCGACCGTACTCGGCTTCTACCTGCTGGTCATGCTCGGACCCAATGGCCCGATCGGCCAAATGACCGAGTCGCTCGGATTGGGCTTACTGCCATTCACTTTCCCTGGCCTGGTCATCGCTTCAATGATCTACTCGCTACCCTTCGTCGTGCAGCCGTTGCAACAGGCCTTTGCCGCCATCGGCAAAGCCCCGTTGGAAGCTGCCGCCACGCTGCGCGCCTCGCCGCTTGATGCCTTCTTCAGCGTCGCTCTGCCGCTTGCCCGCCACGGCTTCATCAGCGGCGCCATTCTCGGCTTTGCCCACACCATCGGCGAATTCGGCGTAGTCCTGATGATCGGCGGCAATATTCCGGGCAAGACCCAGGTCCTTTCGATGGCCATCTACAACCACGTCGAAGCTCTGGAATACGCCAACGCCCACTGGCTGGCCGGCGGCATGTTACTCTTCTCGTTCGTCGTACTGCTGTTGCTCAATCGGCACCGCCCACAGGTGATGTCATGAGCATTCACGCCCGCTTCCGCGTCGCCTTTCCCGACTTTGCTCTCGATGTCGACCTCGACCTGCCCGGTCGTGGCGTGACTGCGCTGTTCGGCCACTCCGGCTCGGGCAAGACCACCTGCCTGCGCGCCATGGCCGGACTCGAACGGGCACCCGGAGGCTATCTCGAAGTGAACGGCGAAGTCTGGCAGGATGATGCGAAAGGAATTTTCATACCCACCCACCAGCGACCGCTCGGGTACATCTTTCAGGATGCTGCCCTGTTTCCACATCTCAGTGTACGCAAGAACCTGGAGTATGGTCGGCGACGTATCGATGCAAATAAAAGTCATATCGCGATGGACGCCACCATCGAACTGCTCGGCATCGGTAGCCTGCTCAAGCGCATGCCCGAGAAGCTTTCGGGTGGCGAAAAAAGTCGGGTCGCCATGGCGCGTGCTCTGCTCACCAGCCCCAGTCTGCTGCTCATGGATGAACCGCTGGCGGCACTCGACATCAAGCGCAAACAGGAAATCCTCCCCTATCTCGAACGCCTGCACGACGAGCTTTCCATCCCGGTGATTTACGTCAGCCACGCCCCGGATGAAGTGGCACGACTCGCCGATCATCTCGTTTTGCTTGAGAACGGCCACGTCGTCGCCAGCGGCCCGCTGTCTGAAACCCTGGCGCGCACCGATCTGCCAACGACCTTTGCCGACGACGCCGGCGTGGTCCTCGAAACCACCGTCTCCGGACACGAGGCCGACAACCTATCGCAACTCGATTTCGTTGACGGCAGTCTGCATGTCGGACGGCGCAAGGAGGTACCGGGTAGCCGGTTACGCTGCCGCATCCACGCCCGTGACGTCAGCATTGCCCTGGAAAAACCGCGTGCATCGAGCATCGTTAACATCCTGCCGGCCACCGTCACCGCAGTCGCCACGACCGACACACCAGGGCATGTGCTGGTACAGATGCGGGTGGGCTCGACTCCCCTGCTCGCGCGCATCACCGAGCGCTCGCAGCGCGAACTGGGGATCGCCCCTGGCCAGCCGGTCTGGGCGCAAATCAAAGGCGTCGCCTTGCTTGCTTGAAAGGAATATCCATGCGGACCCAGGAATTTCAAACCCAACACGCACTGCACAACGTCGATAACCGCATTGGCCATCGGGTACCGGCCTAGCAAACGAAAAGCTGCAGGCTTCGTACAACACCATTCCGCGCGCGCCGTAAACGCTTTCAAAGCGCGGCGCACTGCCGTTCAGTGCGGCCACCGGGGTGGCTTGTAAAATCGGTTGCCATCGCTACCTATATCGCCTACCACAACACCACATCCCACCTGAACAGAGGTCTCTGGAGGACGCCAGAAGTTCTCGCGACCTACTCAGCCGTTCAAGATGACCAGAGCGGGGGTTCGTCCATCAGGGCGATCTGTTCGCGCAGTTCGAGAATCCGGTCTTGCCAATAACGCTGGGTGTTGAACCACGGGAAAGCCGCCGGAAAAGCCGGATCATCCCAGCGCCGTGCCAGCCAGCCCGCATAATGGATCAGGCGCAGCGTGCGCAGCGCCTCGACGAGGTGCAATTCGCGCGAATCAAACTCAAAGAAATCTTCGTAACCGGCAAGTACATCGGCCAGCTGGCGCACTTGGTCGGCGCGTTCGCCGGAAAGCAGCATCCACAGATCCTGTATCGCCGGCCCCATGCGTGAATCGTCAAAATCGACAAAATGCGGCCCGCCACCCTGGCCCTCGACCCACAACACATTGCCGGCATGGCAATCGCCGTGCAGACGCAACGAGGCCACTTTCCCGGCGCGCTCAAAGCACCGCTGAACGCCATCAAGCGCCTGATCGACCACGCCGAAATAGACTTCTTCGAGTTCCAACGGCAGGAATTCGTTGTCGAGCAGAAAATCGCGCGGCTCTTCTCCAAAGCTCTGAAGATTAAGTTCCGGACGTTGAATGTAGGGCTTGAGTGCTCCGACGGCATGGATGCGACCGATGAAGCGGCCCATCCATTCCAGCGTCTGACCGCTGTCGAATTCCGGTGCCCGCCCGCCTTGCCGGGCAAATACGGCAAAGCGCAAATCGTCCTTGATATGCAAGGTCCGGCCGGCAATACGCATCGGCGCAACGACCGGCAACTCGCGCTCGGCCAACTCAGCGGAAAACTCATGTTCCTCAAGAATTGCCTCGTCGCTCCAGCGGCCAGCCCGGTAAAACTTGACGATCAGCGGTGCGCCCTCTTCCATGCCGACCTGATAGACGCGGTTCTCATAGCTGTTCAGCGCCAGCAATCGCCCATCCGGGCGCAAGTCGACGCTCTCCAGAGCATCGAGCAGAGAATCGGGAGTCAGCGTGGCAAATGGTGTCGTGTTCATGGCCAGAGGATACACCAAGCTGTCACAAGCCGCGGCGACGCGTTAAGATTCGCCCTCTTCAACCAATTACTCGACGCAAAACGATGGCCAATAACTCAATCGAAATCAGCGAAAAAGCCGGTGTTCGCTATCTGCATTTCAGCGCTGAATGGGTCCAGGGGGCGATGCGCATCCAGCGACCCAATGCCCTCGAACTCGCCTATACCCGGGAGATGATGGCTGGGCTGCTGCTTCGCGATGCGCCCTGGCCGCGCGAAGTACTCCTGGTTGGCCTGGGGGCCGGGTCGCTGGCCAAATTCATTTACCATAAGCTTCCCGGTACCAAAATCACCGTCATTGAAATCGACCAACAGATCGAAATCATTGCCCGCATGCACTTCAAACTGCCTGACGACCCGCAGCGCCTGAACATTATCATCGGCGACGGTGCCGACTACATGCTCAAGGACGGCAAGAAGTTTGACGCCATCTTCGTCGATGGCTTTGACAAGGAAGGGCGCGCCGGCGTACTCGACACCATCCCCTTCTACCAGGCTTGTCGGGCGCGCTTGACCGATGCCGGTCTGATGTCGGTCAACCTGCTCGGCCGCAGCCGTGGCTTTGAGGCCAGCACTGAACGTATCAGCACGGCCTTCGACGGCCGATCACTGGTTTTCCCCTCGTGCGACAGCGGCAACTCGGTGGCTTTTGCCACCGGCGGCGAGAAGGTTGATGTCAGCCTGGAAGAACTGATCGAGCGGGCGACGCTGGTCAACGATGAAACCGGCCTCAATCTGGCCTCGACCCTGCCGCGACTGCAAAGCGCCGGCAAACTGGTTCAGAATCGTCTGGTCATCTAAACACAGCGCCTACTCGCCGGTCAGCGACAGTACGTGGGCAGCCATCGCTTGCACGACGCTCTCGGCTTCGCCCACCGGCCCGGTCAGCTCAAAACTGGCTTGCGGATTATGCAAACGCAATTCGTCCAGAATCTCCGGAATATCTTTCTTGAGATGCCCGCCCTGAGCGAGGAATAAGGGCACCACGACAATCTCGCCGAAGCCCTCGGCAAGCAGCGATTGAGCGCACTCGTGCAGATCCGGTTGCATAAAATCGAGAAAGGCCAATTCCACTCGCTGATCCGGGCGTTGCGCCTTTACCGCTTCATATACACGGCATAACGGCAACGCCCAATCGGGATCACGAGCACCGTGGGCAATCAGAATCAACGCTTTTTTCAAGTCAATCTCCCTATAACATTAATAGCATAACCAGCAGCAGATTTATCAGCAGCGAAACGCCGGCAATCATACGCCAGGTAAAGACTGGATTGCGTAAAGCCAGTGGCGTCGGCTGCGGTCGACTGAGCGGGCGACTGGCACCGCGTTCAAGAGCGAGGATAAACTCTTCGGCGGTCTCAAAACCTTGCGCTGATGTTTTGGACACGGATTTCAACAAAACATTCTCCAGCCAGCCGGGAATTTCGGGACGGAAACGCGTTGGCCTCAGCGGCTCCCCAAATCTCGGCGTATGGAAGGGTTCAATTTCGCCATAAGGGTATTTACGCGTCAGTAACTGGTAAAGCACCACCCCGACCGCGTAGAGATCGTGTAGCTTTCCGGCCTTGGCCCCGGAAAAAAGCTCAGGCGCCATGTAGCTGGGCGTTCCTGCACAACCCTTATCCCCATGGTCATCATCATGAGCGAGCGCAATTCCCAGATCGAGAATGCGCAGTCCCCCATCGCGACCAAGGTGAACATTATCGGGTTTGATGTCTCGGTGGGTAATGTCCAGACGATGCAGCGCCGCCAGCCCCTTCAGCAGCTGGATGCCCTGTTTGACGGTATCCGCCACGGTAAAATGCTGACCGTTATCGAGCATTTCCTGCAGCGTTGCGCCTTCATACCAGACCTGCAGATAGTAGAGAAAACTGCGCCGGTCACTGGGCACCCACTGGGCAACAAAAGGCGAAACAATGCGTCGCGCTCGCCACTCCTCGCTGATCAACGCGCGGATTTCGTCCTCATCGTCAGCCATTGCCGGCTGCAGGGTCTTGAGCACCAGCTGCTGCCCCGAGCTTGTGTCAGACACCCGATAAAGCAAGGTGGTCCGTGAATCATGCAGGACTTCCTCGACACGAAAACCGTCAATGCACTTCCCGGGACTAAGACGCGGCGGCAAAGGTAAGCGCACTTTTCCGGCAAACGAATCCCTCAGGTTGAGCGTCGGCAGTTCATCGACACGCACGACCAAGGCACTGGCGTTATCCTGCCCCCCCTCATCCAGGGCGCGTTTGACCAGTGCATCGGAAACCTGCTGCATGTCATTACCGGAAAGCAGCGTCTCCTGCATTTTCTCCGCGCTGAGCGCGCCCCACAGGCCATCGGAACAGAGCAGAAATAGGTCATCTTTTTCGACTTCGCCTTCACTCAAATCGAGCAATATATGCTGATCCAGCCCCACCGCGCGGGACAGCACATTTTTCAACTCGGGATGATCCCACACATGGTCCACGGTCAATGGCGTCAGCTCACCCCGACGCAGCAGGTAGAGTCGAGAATCACCGACATGGGCACAGAAATAACGTTCGCCGCGCAGCACCAGAACCGTCAGGGTCGTTGCCATATCGTCGAGGTCGGGATGACGCCCGGCTTCTGCCATCACCCAGCGATTGAGCGGCACGATCACCTTGTCCAGTGCCCGTGGCACGCTCCAGGTCTCCGGAGTGGCATAGTAATCGGCCAGCAGCCCGCGAACCGTGTACTCGGCAGCAACGCGACCGCCTTTATGACCGCCGATACCATCGGCCACCGCAGCGATGACGCCCTTGTGTTCTAGCTCGGCGCCCTCGGGCGTGACCACGCCGCAGAAATCCTCGTTACGTTCTCGCGGACCGGTATGCGAACATTGACCTACGGAAACTGCAAGCGACATTCCAACCTCACTCCCAAAAAAGTCCATCCCTCAGATTATTCCCTGCCGGCTGAGAGCCCGGCATAAATATGACAATCAAATCTTTGCTACAGTCAAATGTGCAGCCCCCCAGGTCGTTCGCCATCGCTTCTTGACGCCGCTCAACCCGGCCAACGCCAGCAGTGCCAGTGCGGCAAAAACCAGCAAGCCGAGCCGGTAACTGCCAGTCAATTGTTCGGAAAAGCCCAGTGAAGAAGACAGGTAAAACCCTCCCATTCCGCCAGTCATGCCGACCAATCCGGTCATTACGCCGATCTCCTTGCGAAAGCGCTGTGGCACCAACTGGAACACCGCGCCGTTCCCCATTCCGAGGGCAATCATCGCACAGACAAAGACCACCAGTGCCATCCAGGCCTGCGGCAAACCAAAACTGGCCAGCGTCAAAAAGAATGCTGCCACGCCATAGATCACCATCAGACTGCGGATCCCTCCGACCCGATCAGCGACTGAGCCGCCCAGCGGTCGGGCCATCGATCCGGCGGCGACACACGCCGCGGTGAAGATACCCGACATTTTCGCATCCAACCCGAATTGGATATTGAAGTAGATGTTCAGCGACGAGGTTAAACCGACAAAGCCGCCGAAAGTCACCGAATAAAAGAACATGAACCACCAGGCATCCCGGTCCTTCATGACCTTGATGTAATCGCTCAATGACTTGCGGGGCGGAGACTCCGGGGCATCCTTTGCCACCATCAGATAAATCACAAAAACCACGGCCAGCGGCAACACTGCCCAACCAAAGACCGTGTTCCAGCCAACCGCCATAGCCAGGCTGGGCGCCAGCAGCGCAACCAGGGCGGTACCCGAATTTCCGGCTCCGGCGATCCCTAGTGCCTTGCCTTGATGCTCTGGGGGATACCAGCGCGAGGCCAGCGGCAGAGCGACGGCAAAGGAAGCTCCGGCAAACCCGAGAAAGGCGCCCAGAAGCAGGGTCTGGTGATAACTGTGAATCCCGAAATACCAGGCCACCAACAGGGCGACCATGACAATCAACTGTCCGAGCGCGCCGGCTTTTTTGGGGCCAATATGGTCGACCAGAATGCCCATCAGCATTCTCAGGATCGCGCCGGCCAGTACCGGCGTAGCTACCACCAAGCCCTGCTGCGCGTGCGACAGATGGAGATCCTGGGCAATCTGCACGGCCAGCGAACCAAGCAGAACCCAGACCATGAAGGCCAGATCATAATAAAGAAATGCCGCCAGCAAGGTTGGACGGTGCCCTGCTTTCCAGAAAGCCTTGTGCGCTAACATCGTCTCGGCTCCACGTATCGAGTATTGATAGGTGGATCATTGCAATCACCGTGCCAAGCGACGTTGCGTCTGTATTCAAGGGGTTTTAGTGAGTTAATGCACGTTCCAAGATCGGTCCCGCACCACATCAGTGCATCCCAAACGACGGCGGTCAATTCATGGTGCAAAAAACAGCGAAGAGGCTAATATGCATGAGTGTACGGATTTGACGACGAGAACGCCAAGTTTCGATCAGGGCTCACCTTCTTTAGGCTTTTCAGCACACCCGATTGATAGTACGCTTTAAGCACTTCACGCACAGGGAGGGACAGCACGATGAAATCGAGAATCCTAAAGAGTTGCGGCCTCTTAATTGCCTTGCCAATATTGACCGCCTGCGGAAACAGGGAGATCAGCTACAAGGCTGACGTTGCCCCCCTTCTCCAGCAGTACTGTGTCGAATGTCATAGCGAGAAAGGCCAAGGCTACGAGAAAAGCGGCCTGCTCATGTCCAGTTACGACAACCTGATGAAAGGCACCCGTTTTGGCGCCATCATCAAACCCGGCGACAGCCTGACCAGCACTCTGGTCATGTTGATCGAAGGACGCGCCGATCCGTCGATCAAAATGCCGCACGGACGTGAAGCACTGCCCAAGGAAAAAACCGACACTGTAAAGAAATGGGTCGAACAGGGCGCCAAGAACAACTGACCCGATACGGTGGGTTCAAACCAGTCCGAACCCACCGAGAAGCGCCCCGGCCGCCAGCAGCCAGAGCAGATGGATTCTGCTCAAACTGATCACCAAAACGGTTGCCGCCGTCAGCAACCAGAGCGGCCAGTCGCTGGGCGGGTTGCTGTTGGCGCTGGCCAGAATCCAGCCGGTAGCAATCACCAGCGCGATGACTATCGGCCCCATACCCTGTTTGAAGGCCCGGACCGCACGGAGATCCCGGTTGCGCTGCCCCCAGCGTGCTGACAGATAAGCCAGTGTGGTACTCGGCAGCAGAATGCCGGTCATGGTCACCAGCATGCCGAACATGGCGGTCGCTAGCCCGCCCGCATTCATCCCGACATTCCAGCCGAGCAAGGCCACAAACAGGACGTTCGGCCCTGGTGCCGCTTGCGCCAGAGCGATTGAAGAATTGAACTGGGCATCGATCAGCCAGTGCTGTTGATCAACCAGATAGCGATGCATTTCCGGCGCCGTACTGATCACCCCACCCACCGAGAGCAGCGAGAGCAACAGGTAATTCAAGAATAGCGAAAGCCAGTCGAGCAGTTGCAGGTCGAGGATCGGCGGGGTATTCATGGTTTGAGTTGGCGATACGCCAGAAAACAGCCGATGCCACCGAGCCCGAGCAGCACCCAGGGTAGTGGCCAGTGCATAATGGCAATACTGCAAAAGCAGGCCAGCCCGAGCGTCACGCACATCGGAATGCCAAGCGGATTCACTTTCAACGCCGCAAAGAGTTTGAAGCCGGTGGCAATAATCAAACCGGCAGCGACCGCACCCATCCCGCGCAGCGCCCCAACGACCTGCGGCTGGCTGGTGTATTGGGCATAAACAAAGGCCAGCAGCAAGACCAGAACCAAAGGCACGGCCAGCATCCCGGCCATTGCCGCCAAAGCACCGCGCAATCCGAAGTAGCGCGCGCCAACCATCAGGGCAATATTGACGACATTCGGACCGGGCATGATCTGCGCCACGGCCCAGTTTTCGACGAACTCCTCGCGCGTCATCCAGCGCTTGCGTTCAACTAGTTCGCGCTGAACCACCGCCAGCACACCGCCAAAGCCCTGCAGCGCGAGCAGCGTAAAGGAGACGAACAGATCGGTTAGCGAGCGTGGTTGCGGATGATCATCGCTCGCCATGGTCTCTCCAGGCGGCCTAAAACTTCAACAGGGCAAAGTGTCTCATCCCGGCTTCATCGAGTCGCCGGGAACCGCCCAAAGCAGGAAGATCAATCACCGCTGCGGCCTCGACGATCTGCGCGCCGAGGCGCTGCATCAGTCGGGCGGTCGCCAGGAAGGTCCCGCCCGTAGCGATCAGGTCATCGACCACCAGTATGTGCTCGCCAATCTCAGCAGCATCGGTGTGCACTTCAACCACTGACGTTCCGTACTCAAGCGAATAGGTCTCACCATAGGTATCGAACGGCAGCTTTCCGGCCTTGCGCACCGGGATAAACCCACAACCCAGTCGATAGGCCAAAGCAGCACCGATAATAAAGCCACGCGCCTCGATGCCGGCCACGGCATCAATCGAAGCGTCAGCGTAGCGCAGAGCAAAGACATCAATCAGCGCATGAAAGGCCTTGCCATCACGCAACAGCGGCGTGATATCCCGGAATTGAACGCCGGGTTCAGGCCAGTCAGGGATGGTACGAATACGGCTGGAAAAGTATTCAGTGTCCATAGCAGTCCTCACAGAAAGGCAAATTTGAGTACGAACAACACCGCAATAACCGCAACAACCGGTGAAAGATCACGCACCCGACCGGCCAGGATTTTGATCGAGACATAGGTAATAAAGCCGAAGGCAATCCCGTGGGCGATCGAAAAGGTAAACGGCATGCTGATCGCCGTCACCACGGCCGGGGCGGCTTCGGTCAGATCATCCCAGTCGATCTCGGCCAACCCGCGAATCATCAGCACCGCCACATAGCAAAGCGCCGGTGCTGTGGCAAAGGCCGGGACAGTCCCGGCCAACGGAGCAAAAACCAGTGCCGCAAGAAACAGCAAGGCCACAACCACTGCGGTCAGGCCGGTACGCCCGCCTACTGCTGTGCCCGCTGCCGATTCGACGTAAGCCGTCGTAGAGGAGGTGCCCAGCATCGCTCCGGCGGCAATGGCCACGGAATCGGCCAACAAGGCTTTTTTCAGCCGCGGCAGCTTGCCGTCGGCATCGAGCAGGCCCGCACGGTGACACACACCGATCAGCGTTCCCGAAGCATCGAACAGTTCGACCATGAAGAAGGTCAGTACGACGGTCAGCAAGCCGGCATTCAGCGCGGCCCCCACATCCATTTGCATGAAGGTCGGCATGATCGACGGCGGCGCCGCGACCACGCCGGCAAAAGGCGTATAGCCCAGCAACACGGAAACGATGGTGACCGCCAGGATGCCGATGATGATCGAACCGGGTACTTTTCGTTGCTCCAGAGCAACAATGAGAATGAATCCGGCGATGGCCAACAACGCGCCCGGTTGATGGAGATCCCCCAGGGTCAACAGAGTTGCCGGATGCGCCGTGATGATTCCTGCATTTTTGAGGCCAATGATCGCCAGGAAAAGACCGATGCCGGCCGATATCGCAAACTTGAGCGAACGCGGAATCGAATTGACAATGGCTTCACGCACCTTGAACAGACTGACCAGGATGAACAGCAGGCCGGAGATAAATACCGCCCCCAATGCCGCTTGCCAGGTAAACCCCATGCCATTGACCACGGCAAAGGCAAAGTAGGCATTGAGTCCCATTCCGGGCGCCAGCGCAATCGGGTAATTGGCATACAGACCCATGATCGCCGAACCAAGGGCGGCGGCCAGGCAGGTCGCGACAAAAATCGAATCCTTCGGCATCCCTGCCGCCGAGAGGATGTCAGGATTGACGAAGATGATATAGGCCATGGTCAGGAAGGTGGTGACCCCGGCCATGACCTCGACACGCACCGTCGTTCCGTGAGCGGAGAGTTTGAAGTAGCGTTCCAGCATGATCGTTCAATCTGAAAAAAGAAGAATTCTATCGCAGTGTCCTTCTCCCCGCTGATTAAAGAGCTGCAAAAACGCGATAATTGTTAGCGCGCGGCACTCATCCCGGTACCCACGCCAAGAAAGACTTCGCGCAAGAACATGCCGAGCGATACGATCATCGACAACAGCGCCATAATGAAAACCACGGCAACGTATTTCGTCAGGTCGACGGAGATCAGCGCGCCGACAAATGCCCCGACGATGACCAGACAAACCAGCAGCGCCGAAAGTACCGCGAAGAAAATCCCGAGATAGGCGAGATGACTTCGGCGCTGCAGGGTACGCAGCTCCTTTTTGGCATAATCACTCAAGGTCGTGTCAGGCCCGTCGATTCGATCAAACACCTTGCGCCGCCGATCAACAATACGCCCGAGACGCGAATTCATGGCATTGATCATGGTGGCAATTGCGGTCAGCAAAAACACCGGCGCGACCGACAGTTGGATAACATGCGAAATATCCAGAATATGTGATTCCATTAACGCTCCACACTTTTCTTGTCAGAGTGTCGTTTCATTCTCAGCGCCATCTGTCAGCGTCAGCCGGGTCAGCAGCACCTTGTCGACACGATTCTTGTCCATATCCAGCACTTCAAAACGGCATCCCGCCGTTTCAAAACGGTCGGCAACCACCGGAATCCGGCCGAGAACATACATCACCAGACCGCCCAGCGTATTGAACGCGTTTTCGTCCTCACCGGGCAAATCATCTTCAATCTTGGTCACCAGTTTCAGTCGCTCGATGGCCACACTGCCATCGATCAGCCAGGAACCATCGGCGCGTTCGACAATATCCTGTTCTTCGCTGACATCAGACGACGGCAACTCACCGACAATTGACGTGAGTACATCAGTCAGCGTCACCAACCCCTGCAACTCGCCATATTCATCAACAATCAGCGCGCATTGCTGGCGTGCTTTGCGGAAATTTTCCAGCAGATGCGTTGTCGTCACGCCTTCAGGAACATACAGCGGCGGACGAAGAAAACTCTCGACCTCCAGCTTTTCACCGGTCAACGCCAGCTTGAGCAAATCCGCCGTGCGCAGAATGCCGACGATATGTTCGAGGCCATCCCGACAGACGACAATCCGGGTAAATGGCGCTTCGGCGAGACAGGCACGAATCTCTGTCTCAGGTTTATCCAGATCGAGTAAATAGATGTCATTGCGGTGGGTCATGATCGCGCTGATGCGCTGCTCATCGAGTCGCAGCACGTTTGACACGATCGCCTGTTCGCTTTCATGGAATACACCGGCTTCAGCGCCCTGCTCCATCAGCACGTTGATTTCGTCATTGGTCAGTGGCGGTTCACCACGCGAGCGTGCACCGATCAACTGCAGGACCAGACTGGACGACGATGAAAGCAGCCAGACCAGAGGACGAGCCAAACGCGCCAGCATATTCATCGGCGTGGCGATCAGCGCTGCGACGGTTTCCGGCGCCAGCAGGCCCAGGCGCTTGGGTACCAGCTCACCAATAACCACGGAGACATACGTCAGCCCAACAACCACCAGCGTCAGCGCCAAACCTCTGGCGTAGGGTTCAACCAAGTGGAAACTGGACAACCAGTGCGTCAAAGGATCGGCTAGTGCGCTCTCACCGATGGCTCCACTGAGGATACCCACCGTCGTAATACCAACCTGAATGGTCGAAAGGAAAGCCGAAGGATTATTGCTGAGATCCAGCGCGGTCTGGGCGCCAGGGCTCTCATCATCGGCCAGTTTTTGTAATCTTGACTTGCGGGATGAGACAACGGCAATTTCTGACATGGCCAGAATACCGTTAAGCGAAATAAGTAATACCAGAAGAACGATGTCCATTTAGACAATCATAAGAATCGACTACTTCATTATACCTAGGCTTGAGAGTCCATGAACGCCGTTTAAGCTCATGAATACGAAGCTAGCACACGGCCTCTACGGCGACAATGGCCTTGGCCTGGTTGAAGTCGTCAGCATAACCCGAGGCGAAAAGGCAACAGGCCAGCTGGTTTGCGATAGGAGGCGGCAGGGGAAACTCACCCGACAAGACACGCTGCATCCAATCGGCGGTAGCTTTAGCGTCACAGGTCTCGGGCAGTTGCGGCAAGGCCTTCAGACTTTCATGCTCGGCCTCAAAGAGAATGTCGGCAGCACCATCATGGAGGTATTCCATACGCGGACGCCGTTTGGGATTGGCGAACGGCTCGCCTTCCGTACCGCGCAAGAGCATGGCGTGGGCACCCAGCGCACTCAGCACTTCACGCATGGTATCCAGATACTCCGGATGCGTCGCCGCGGCCAGCAGCAGCCCCTCTCCCTTGAATGGATCAAGCAGCTTGACCAGGCTGTGCGCGCTGTTGCGCAAGCCAAGACGGCTGCGTAAAGCCAGTTGGTCATTGAGCCCGGGAGAAATAATAGCCAGCGGAACATAGGCCAAGCCGCTTTCATCCAGCAATTGCTGCGTCTGAGACAAACTGGTCGCCGGCATCAACTCAAATTCGCGGAAAATCTGCGCGGTCGTGACGCGCCCATACCCTTCAATCAGACCATGAATCAGAACCGGGATGCCGAAGCGTTGCAGCAGCATGGCCAGCAAAGGAATCAGATTAACTCCCTTGCGCGCGCCGTTATAAGTGGGGATGACCACCGGACGAAAACGGCTGTGCGGGCGACGCAGCGTATATAAACGGTCATACGCGGCCGACAGAAACCCGATCATTTCGTCGCTTGACTCGCCTTTCAGGCGCAAGGCAATCGCGATAGCACCCAACTCAAGCTCGGGAACTCCGCCATCGAGCATGGCGCCATAAAGCTGCTGCGCCTCCTCCAGAGTCATGTCACGCGCGCCCTGGCTTCCCCGCCCGATCTCCCGGATTAAAGATGCAAAATTCATAACGACCTCGTAGGTAATTTAGCGCAGGAAACGGCTCGCTTAAGGCCAAAGCCTATGCTCAGCCTTCGGGCAGCAGAATATCGGGGAAAGTTCCTTGGCACAGAAGGTCTCGTGCCATCAGCCATAAAACCGCTCCTGAGCCAGAGTAGCAACAGGCGTGCCATACAAAATATCAATGCTTTATCGCTGGGGAGATTGAAAGAAAAAGATCGATGCTTCAGTATGGTGCGGCGCCAAGGACAGGCGCCTCATCGTAGTGCGGACTATTTGATGCGTTGCAGCTTGGGGCGCCCAGACGGAGGCTCAGGTGGAGGTTCATGCTCAGACCCGGAAGCGTCTTGATTCTGTTCCTGGTCATTGCCTTCAGCCTCAGGCTCAGCTTCAAAAGCCATCCCCGAACCGTTTTCCTTGGCATAAATGGCCGTAATATTTCCCAGTGGAACCGAAATATCGCGCGCCACTCCGCCGAATCGAGCCTGGAAAGTAATACCGTCATTGGCGATACTCAGATGCCCGGTCGCCTCGTAACCGACATTCAGGACAATCTGAGCGTCACGTACGAATTCACGAGGCACCTTGACGCGCTCATCGACAGCGACCGAAATATAGGGCGTGAATCCATTATCGCAACACCATTCGTGAATAGCGCGGATCAGATAGGGTTTGGTGGTTGGAAGGCCCAAGATGATTTCCGTAAATTGCGGCATCAACGAAAGACACGCCAAGCACTCAGGCTTGACGTGCCTGCTCGATTCCTAGCGGCGCATGGCCTTTTCGGAAGGGGTCAGCGCATCAATGAAGCCCTGACGACTGAAAATGCGCTCAGCATATTTCATCAGCGGCGCGGCTGATTTCGGCAATTCGATGCCATAGTGATCAAGGCGCCAGAGCAACGGGGCAATGGCCACATCAAGCATCGAGAAATCTTCGCCGAGCATATGCTTCTGCTTGACGAAGACCGGCGCCATTTCGCTCAATCGATCACGAATGACCTGACGCGATTTGTCGGCGGTTTTCAGATTCTTTTCCAGTGCTTCAATGTAGGAAAACACCTCGCGCTCCATGGTGATCAGTAATTGCCGTGCGCGCGCACGCATGATCGGATCTGCCGGCATCAGTTGCGGATGCGGAAAGCGCTCATCGATGTACTCGTTGATGATGTTCGGTTCATACAGGATGAGATCGCGCTCGACCAGAACGGGAACACGGCCGTAAGGATTGATGACTGCTATGTCTTCCGGCTTGGCAAAGAGATCGACATCGATGACCTGAAAATCCATGCCCTTTTCGAACAGGACAATGCGGCAACGTTGGCTGAACGGGCAGGTAGTACCCGAATATAGATTCATCATGTTCAACATCCTATAAAACGAACCGGCATCGTGACGACAAAAGCTTCTTTGTCGGCGATGCCGAAGCCTGAAAACAGGCGGTTAGTGACTCAACTCTTTTTAACGTCTTTCCAGTATTCCTTCTTCAGCGCATACGCCACGCCAAAGAAAATCAGCAGAAAAACCAGGACCCCGAGGCCCACTTGTTTGCGAAAACCAGCACCGGGCTCGGCGGCCCAGACCAGGAAACCGACCAGATCGGCAATCTCTTTGTCGTATCCGGTCGGCGTCAGCTGACCCGGAACAGCAAGTTCCAACTTGTGTGACTCATGATTCAGTTCAGGCTGACCCTGCAACTCCCACAGCACGTGGGGCATGCCGACATTGGCGAACAAGGTATTGTTCCATCCGGTCGGCCGTTGCTCGTCACGATAGAAAGAGCGCAAATAGGTATAAAGCCAATCGGCACCACTTCCGTTTTCCGAGGAGCGCGCCCGGGCGACCAGCGACAAATCGGGAGGCGCCGCACCAAACCATTGTTTCTGCTCTGCGGAACGTGCCGCAACACGCATCGGCTCGCCGACCTTGTTCGCCGTAAACATCAGGTTTTCGCGCACCTGCTGCTCGCTCAGCCCGAGTTCCATCAAACGGTTATAGCGTACGAAGCTCAGGCCGTGGCAGTTCAGGCAATAATTGACGAACAGCTTGGCGCCGTTTTGCAACGCCGCCTGATCGCCCTGAACATCCGGAGCCTTGTCGAGATGGACGGCCGCACCAGCCGCCCACCCGGTCAGCGGAACAAACAGCAGCGCGAGCAGGAATTTCTTAATGACGTTCGTTTTCATCAGAAGGTCACCCTTTCCGGTACCGGTTTGCACTTATCGATCTTCGACCACCAGGGCATGGTCAGGAAGAAGAGGAAATAGTACGCGCTCAGCAGCTGAGCCACGGGAGCCCCGGGAATCAGGCCAAAAAAGGCATATTCCGGAGCTTTGGTTCCGAGAAAGCCGAGGATCAGGAAAGCAAATACAAAAATGCTCAACAAGGTCTTGAAGATCGGACCCCGATAGCGGATTGATTTCACCGGGCTGCGATCCAGCCACGGCAGGAAGGCCAGGATGACCACCCCACCGCCCATGGCCATGACACCCCAGAACTTGGCATCGAGACCAAAGAGCGGCCAGACCATGGCCCGCAGCATCGAGTAGAACGGCGTGAAATACCACACCGGGGCGATATGCAGTGGTGTTGTCAGCGGATCGGCCGGCAGGAAATTGTTGTACTCGAGGAAATAGCCGCCACCCTCGGGAGCAAAGAACACAATTGCCGAGAAAACAATCATGAAGACGACTGTGCCGACGATGTCCTTGACCGTGTAATAGGGATGGAAAGGAATGCCGTCCAGCGGAATTCCATTGGCATCAAGAGTTTTCTTGATCTCGATACCATCCGGATTGTTCGATCCGACTTCGTGCAAGGCCAGAATGTGCGCAGCGACCAACCCCAACAGCGCCAGAGGAACGGCGATCACATGGAAGGAAAAGAAGCGGTTCAGCGTCGCATCACCGATCACGAAATCACCGCGAATCCACAAGGACAGAGGCTCACCGACCAGGGGAATGGCGGAGAACAGGTTAACAATGACCTGCGCGCCCCAGTAGGACATTTGCCCCCAGGGCAGTAGATAGCCCATGAAGGCCTCAGCCATCAGCACCAGAAAGATCAGCGTGCCGAACACCCAGATCAGCTCGCGCGGTTGGCGATACGAACCGTAGAGCATGCCGCGGAACATGTGCAGATAGACGACCAGGAAGAAAGCCGAAGCCCCGGTTGAATGCATGTAGCGGATCAGCCAGCCCCATTGCACATCGCGCATGATGTATTCGACACTGGCAAAGGCCACCGGAATGCCACTGGCGTTCAACGAGGCATCTGGCTTGTAGAACATCACCAGAAAAATTCCGGTGATAATCTGGATCGCCAGAACAACCATGGCCAGCGAGCCAAAGAAATACCAGAAATTGAAGTTCTTCGGCGCGTAGTATTCCGACAGATGCGCACGCCACATCGACGTCGCCGGGAAGCGCGCATCAAACCACTCGAGGACGTTGCCAGGCAACGAGCCGTCGGACTTGTATTTTTCGTAGTTGCTATTCGAACCCATGGCTACGCCCCCTTCTTGTCTTCGCCAATCAGAATACGTGTCTCTGAGAGATACGTATGTGGCGGCACTTCAAGGTTGGTCGGAGCCGGCTTGTTCTTGAAAACCCGGCCAGCAAAATCGAATGTCGAGCCATGGCAGGGGCACAGAAACCCCCCCAGCCATTCAGCAGGCATACCGTCCTCGATTCCTTTTTTAAATTTGGACGAGGGAGAGCAGCCCAGGTGCGTACAGATCCCGACCGCCACCAGCAAATTGGGTTTGATCGAACGCGTGGCATTGGCACAGTAATCCGGTTGCTGTTTTTGCTCGGATTTCGGATCGGCGACGGCGTCCGCCAGCTTGGCCAGCGTGTCGAGCATCTCCGCATTACGGTTAAGAATCCACACCGGCTTGCCGCGCCACTCAACGGTAATCAGTTGTCCCGGAGCCAGGTTACTGACATCGACCTCAACCGGAGCCCCCGCTGCCTTAGCACGCTCGGAAGGCAGCATACTGGATAGAAAAGGGATCATTGCCGTGACTGCGCCTACACCACCGACGGCCGCAGTCGCGATGATCAACCGCCGTCTGCCACAGTCCATTTTTTCTTCTTTGCTCATCGTGCTGACCCTCAGGACGAAATTACCGACGCTGCAAACATAAGTGCCGAATTATACGTCAATTTCGGCTCCAACCCAAGGGGAGTACTCTGCCGCCCCCCTACCCGGCAAGCGATTTCCGCTCGCGGAGAGCCTGCGCAAGGGTACCCGCATCAACATATTCAAGCTCTCCCCCGACCGGCACGCCACGTGCAATCCGCGAAACACTGATGGAACGAGTTTTGAGCATTTCCGTCAGGTAATGCGCAGTCACTTCACCCTCGTTCGTGAAATTGGTGGCCAAAATAACTTCCTGAACGACCCCATCACAGGCCCGCGCCAGAAGCTTTTCCAGCTCCAACTCACGTGGACCAATACCATCAAGCGGCGAAACACGCCCCATCAAAACGTAGTACAGACCCGAGTAAGCGTGAGTTTGTTCCATCATATTCATGTCGACCGGCGTTTCGACGACACAAAGCAGGCTGGCATCACGCTTGCTAGACACGCAGCGCTCGCAGATTTCAGCCTCGGTAAATGTGTTACAACGCTGGCAATGCAGTAGCGCGCCCAGGGCGAGCTGCAATGTATCGGCCAGGCGCTGGGCGCCCGGCCGATCACGTTGCATCAGGTAATAGGCGATTCGCTGCGCCGATTTTGGACCGATCCCCGGCAAACAGCGCAAGGCCTCGATCAGAGACTCGAGGCTGGAAGGGGTCAGCATCAGAAGGGTAATTTCATGCCGGGCGGCAGATTGATCCCGGAGGTAAAGCCAGCCATACGCTCCTTGGAAACTGCTTCAGCACGACGCATCGCATCGTTGAAGGCCGCCGCCACCAGATCTTCAAGCATTTCGCGGTCGTCCATGACGGACTCATCAATCGACACCCGACGCACATCATGTGTACAGGTCATCAGCACCTTGACCATGCCGGCGCCCGATAGCCCTTCAACTTCGACCAGCGCCAACTGATCCTGCGCCTTCTTCATGTTTTCCTGCATCTGCTGAGCCTGCTTCATCAGGCCGGCGATTCCGCCTTTCATCATCTTACTTGCCTCAACTAAAATTAAACGGGTTTAATGGAAGATTCAATCAGTGTTGCATCAAAGAGGTCGATGACTTCGCGCACGAAAACATCCTGCTCGACCGAAGCCACCGCCTGATCCTGACGCTCTGTCCTGCGGCGCTGGGCGGTAACCGCCGGGGTATCCCCCGACACCTCCTCGAGTTCGATCGCCAGCTGCACCGGGCGAGAAAAATATTCGGACAGGGACTGCTGCAGCTTGTCCTGCGCCGGTTTGATCTGCAAATGACGATGGGTTGGCGACAGACAAAGCACTACCTTCTGCGCACTGACGCTGCGCAGCTCACAGTGCTGGCCGAGTTCACGCGCCATGCCACTGAGCTTGAGCGCCTCCAGAATCTCATGCCAATCCTCGCTGGGCGGAGCCGATTCAAGCACTGCAGCAACCTCTCTCGCTTCAGCGGGCACAACGGCAAGCACTGGAGCCGCAGCAGCTGGCAGCGCAACGGGCATCACCTTGGTCTGTATGGGTTGCGGCGCCGGAGTTTGTAGCGGAGCAACCCGGGCTGGAGAAGAGACCGCGCGTTGCGGCGTCACACCCCCTGCACTCACTGGGCGAAAGGTGTACAAACGCAGCAACGTCATGACAAATCCGGCGTGCTCATCAGGCGCCAAGGACAATTCCTTGCGCCCGTGCACGGCAATCTGATACGCCAGTTGCACAAACTCCGGGTCAATCTGAACGGCCAGCTCCAGCAGGCGGGCACGCTCCGGCAGATCATCGGCAATCGCCTGCGGCGCCAACTGGGCGACCTGCAGCCGGGTCAACAGGCTGGCCAGCTCCTGCAGGGCGGCATCGAACGAAAGACTGCGCATGGCCATATCGTCGGCCACGCGCAACATGCCGGCAGCATCACCCGCGAGCAGCGCATCAAGAATGGAGAACAGGTAATCGAGATCGACCGTCCCGAGCATACTGCGTACTTGCGCTTCTTCAACCTGACCGGCGCCGTGGGCAATTGCCTGATCGAGCAGTGACAGCGCGTCACGCATACTGCCGGCGGCCGAACGCGAAAGCAGGTTCAATGCGGCAGGCTCGGCGTTGATTGCCTCGATCGACAGAATATGTTTGAGGTGGCCGGCAATCAGCTGCGGCGTCATCTGTTTGAGATTGAACTGCAGGCAACGCGACAGCACGGTCACCGGAATCTTTTGTGGATCGGTCGTCGCCAGGATGAATTTGACGTGCTCGGGCGGCTCTTCCAGCGTTTTCAACATGGCGTTGAAGGCCGAATTCGACAGCATATGCACTTCGTCGATGACGTAAACCTTGAAGCGGCCGCGCGTCGGGGCATAGACCGCGTTCTCCAGCAGCTGACGCATCTCATCGACCTTGGTATTGGTCGCCGCGTCAACTTCGAGCAGGTCGACGAATCGACCTGAATCGATTTCAGTGCATGATGAACAGACACCGCAGGGCGTCGCGGTAATTCCCGTCTCACAATTGAAAGCTTTGGCCAGGATTCTCGCCAGCGTGGTCTTCCCGACCCCCCGGGTACCGGTGAACAGGTAGGCGTGGTGTAAGCGCTGGTCGGTCAGGGCGTGGGTCAAAGCACGGACGACGTGCTCCTGCCCCACCAGACTCTCAAAAGATTTCGGCCGCCATTTGCGTGCCAGGACTTGGTAGCTCATAGGGTGATTTTACTCTGGATTCTTGTTCGGAACTGCGAAGGCCATCTGAAAATACAGTTGAACCACAACGCACACAACGGACACAACGAAATTCATCGGGCGAAGGCTTTGTGTATCAATCCCCTTGCCGAGTCACTAAGAACAGGTTCTGGTGTTCTCTATTCCCGTTGTGTTCGTTGTGCGCGTTGTGATTAATTCTTTTGATTTTACGTTATACCTGAAGATCACGCGTTACCTGACGATGCATGAGCTGCCTGAAATAAACATGGCGAGCCAGCAAGCGCGGATCGGTAACAATCGCCCCCGCCGTTTCCCCAAGCACCATCACCACCCCGAGCAGCGGCAAGACCAGCATCAGCCCGGCGACACCGGCCACCGCCCCGCCGACGAAAATCATCACCACGGTAAGCAGCGGGTGAAGTTTCAGGCTCCGCCCGATGGTCATCGGCATGAAGAAGAAATCATCGAGCAGACGCACCGCAATGAACAGGCCGATCGCCGCGTAAGCCATCGCCGGATCACCCGGGAAATCGGTCGCCGCGACCAAAACCACCAGGAGACAGCCCAGTACCGAGCCAACAAAGGGAATCCAGGCCAAAACAGCAGTGATCAGACCGAGCGCAAAAGGCGTCGAAACACCGATCAACCAGAGCCCGAAAGCCAGACACAGCGAATCCAGCACCGTCAGCTTCATCAAGCCCTGAAAATAGAGCTTGGCGGTATGATCAACCTGATCGAGCAAATAGAGCGTGCGTTCAAAAAAAGCATTGGGCACGGCACGACTGAGAAAGCGCTTGAAGCGCCAGCCGTCGCGCAAAAAGAAGAAAGCCAGAAAGGGCGCCAGCAAAAGCGATGGCAACCACGCCGCGGCGGTCAGCGCGGCCGAAGCCAGATAGGTTCCGGCCAGCTTGTCGCCGAGCTGGCCAGTCTGATGGACAAGCTGATCCGAGAGATGCGCTTTCGCTGCAAAGGCATAGTTCATTTCAGCCCAGGCCAGCGTATCGGCAACCAGCCGCACCCCCCCTTCGATATAACGTGTTGCGGTAGCCTGCCAGGACACCAGATGCGAACCAATCAGCGGAAAAACCAGAGGAATGACCGCACCCGCCACCGCCAGAGCCCCCAGACAGACCAGCGAGATCGCCACATCACGCGACAAGCCGCTCAGAATCAGACGCTGCTGCAAGGGGTAAAGCAGGTAATAGCCGATCAGGGCCAGCAGGAAAGGTACCACCAGCCAGAGAATCTTCTGGAACAGAAAGAGCAACAAGCACGTGGTGGCCAGAATCGCCAGCCACACCAGCGGTCCAGCGTGATAGGGTTCACGCTTCATACGTGTTGAGGCAGATAGGGAAAAGCTTCGCGCAATCGCAAGCTGAGATGACGCGCCAGCTGCAAGGATATTTTTGAGCCGATCACCGCGTGCGAAGTCATCAAACCAAGAAAATCACCGCGGAACAAGACTTCAAGCTTGCAATTCTCTGCCGCAATCACCTGCGCACTACGCGGCAAGCCGTCGAGCAAGGCCACTTCGCCGAAAAAATTATCCGATTCAAGAACTGCAATGGGATGTTCCTTCTGCCCCTGCGGGCAAATCAACACCCGGCCCTCGAGGATGAAATACAAGGCCTGGCCTTCGTCGCCCTCGTCATAAACAATCTCATCCTGCAGGAAAGTGCGCTCGTGCATGAAACCCGAGACGATTTTCATCTCGCGCCGGGTCAAATCGACAAACAGCGACATTTTCTTCAGCGCTTTGAGCCGTTGCGTCAGCGGGCTCGGTTTAAACAGGCTTAGCATCGCAAAGATCAAACTCAGTCAAAGTTGAAGTGCCGGAAAATCCGTGATGATGATTCTAATGCAAAGCGGACTCTATTCCGCTCGCCCGATCGCATTTTCCAGCAACAGCATGAAATCCTTTTCGTCACGTACCTGGGCCACCTCTTGCGAAGTCACGGTATAGCCGTGCGGACGGGCAATCGACTCGTAACGCGGAACACGCGCCTGAAACAGGTGCGGAAAAATCCAGCGCGTAAAATCATCCGGATCGGCCCGAGCGATATCGGTCAGACCTCGCTCAACCAGAAATTTGGGCAGATATTCAGTCAGGAAGGCCGGACGATAATAAAGCGGCTTCGGGTCGGATTGCGCCCGACGAATCAGAGTGGCCTCTTCGTCGGGAGTCGTCACCTGGATGTAAAGAATCAGCGTGTGCTCGACCAGCAGATCGATCACCTCTGGCGCTTCGAGTTCGCACAGGCTGCCGCCAACGTCGTTCACGAAATGATGGTAACCGTAGATATCCTGCGCCTTGCTGATAAACGCAGGGACATCACGCATGGCGGCAATTTCGCCTTCTCGATACAGGGTCTGGCGACGCGAGAACTCCTCAAGGAGCAGGCCTCCCCGCTGCGGATCGCCGAGCTTGCCGATGAAAGACAAGACCGGGCCAAGATCATCGACCTTGATGTTGTTCTTGATATCAATCCAGTCGCGACGCAACAGATCGCGAAGAAATGCCACCTGCATCGCCTGCTGCTTGATCACATCCAAGATCGGCTCGTCAAGATAGCGCTTGCCGATGCGAAAATCGGCCGAGTAGTGGAACCAGTCGTGCCGGCGCAGCATTGACGACAGCCAGGTCTTGCCGACACCCGACATCCCGAGCAGGGTCACTTTCTTGTGCGTCCAGTGGCGAAAGGATTCAACGGTGAATTTCATGAGCTCTACGATCTATCAGAATTCAGGGCACGAAGAGCAGACTATACCGCCTGAATTCGCCGACAAGAAGGGTTTATCGCGGATTCAGCAACACGACAAGCAGCGCGTCAACGCAACAGCCCCACGTCAAGTGGGGCTGCAGAACAAACCGGAATAGAGAAGCGCTACACCGTATGGATATTATGGGGATACTGGTAGGTCGTGTAGGTCGTTGTCGGACCGATCAGGGCATCAATCTTGGCCTGAAGCGCAATTCTTTTCTCGTTGGCACACCATTTTTTCCAGTCAATCTCTCTGTCCCATACGCTGACGACGAGGTATTCACCGGGGTGCCCCGTGGACAGCAGGGTTTCCCCTGAAATGTAGCCTTCCTGACCTGAAGCCATTACCCGAACCTGGGTAATCAGATCGAGAAGGGCTTTCTCTTTACCTGAAGGTGCCGTCCTTTTTATCATGACCTTGAACATTTCCATCTCCCTTTCAATGTAAACATCAATACATCACTGAACACTCAGTTATGTATTTAGTATTATAGATGAGAGGGGATGCAATTCAAGTAAATCCGCCACGGGTGTTCAGACTTTGGGAAAAGTCTGTCGGGACTCTCGCAAGAATCCCGACCCATGGACGGACAAACTACCGCTTCTTAGCCTTCCGAACGCGAAGCGCGACGACGCTCGTGCTCGATCAGGTGGCGTTTGCGCATACGGATGCTCTTCGGTGTGATTTCAACGAGCTCGTCATCGTCGATGAACTCGACGGCGCTTTCCAGCGTGACTTCAACTGCCGTCACCAGACGCACCGCCTCATCCGTTCCTGAGGAACGAACATTGGTCAGTTGCTTGCCCTTGATCGGGTTAACCACGAGATCGTTATCACGCGAGTGAATACCGATGATCATGCCTTCGTACAGGCGATCGCCTGGAACGGCAAACATCCGACCACGATCCTGCAACTTCCACAGTGCATAAGCCACGGCTTCGCCGTGTTCAGCAGAAATCAGCACGCCGTTGCGACGGCCCGGCATGTCGCCCTTGACCGGTGCATAGTCGTCAAAAACGTGGCTCATCAAGCCGGTACCGCGCGTCAGGTTCATGCACTCGCCCTGGAAACCGATCAGGCCGCGGGCCGGAATCCGGTATTCAAGACGGACACGACCGCGACCATCGGAGACCATGTCCTGCAGGTCGCCCTTGCGATAACCGAGGGCTTCCATGATGCCGCCCTGATGTGACTCCTCGACGTCCAGCGTGAGCATTTCGTAAGGCTCGCACTCGACACCGTCGATCATCTTGTAAATCACCTTCGGACGGCCGACGGCCAGTTCGAAGCCTTCGCGACGCATGGTCTCGAGCAGAATGGTCAGATGCAATTCGCCACGACCGGAAACCAGGAAAGAATCGGTTTCGTTGGTCTCTTCGACGCGCAGCGCCATATTGGTCAGTAGTTCCTTGTTCAGGCGCTCGCGAATCTGGCGGCTGGTGACGAACTTGCCTTCGGTGCCAGCATACGGCGAGTTGTTGACCATGAAGGTCATGTTCAGTGTCGGCTCGTCGATCTTGAGCATCGGCAGGGCTTCAGGCTTGTCCTTGTCGCAAATCGTGCAACCGATAGAGAGCTCTTCAACCCCGGTCACCAGGACGATGTCGCCAGCCACGGCTTCTTCCAGCGGAATCCGTTCGATACCCCGGAAACCAAAGACCTGATTGATCTTGGCCGACTTCGGATTGCCGTGCTCAAACTTGCCATCAGCATCAGCCTGGCCATACATCACGGTAATTTGCTGCGCCGGTTTCAGTCGACCGCGCTGAATACGGCCAATGCCGATACGCCCGACGTAGGTCGAGTAATCGAGGGCGGAAATTTGCAGTTGCAGCGTCCCGTCAATTTCATCGGCGTGGGGAGGCGGAACGTGTTCGAGAATGGCGTCAAACATCGGACGCATGTCGGTCGAAGGCTTGTCCAGATCGAGCGTCGCGTAACCGTTGATCGCTGAAGCGTAGATCACCGGAAAATCGAGCTGCTCGTCGTTTGCACCGAGTTTGTCGAAAAGGTCAAAAGTATGATCAACGACCCAGTCCGGACGGGCGCCATCGCGGTCGATCTTGTTGACCACGACAATCGGCTTCAAGCCCAGCGCCAGTGCCTTCTTGGTCACGAAACGCGTTTGCGGCATCGGGCCTTCGACGGCATCGACCAGCAGCAATACGCCATCGACCATCGACAGCACGCGTTCGACTTCACCGCCAAAGTCGGCGTGACCCGGCGTGTCGACGATGTTGATGTGCACACCCTTGTAATCGACGGCCAGATTTTTGGCCAGAATGGTGATGCCACGCTCTTTTTCCAGATCGTTCGAATCCATCACACGTTCGGCGATGTGCTGGTGAGCAGAGAAGCTGCCGGCCTGATGCAGCAGCTTATCGACGAGTGTGGTCTTGCCGTGGTCGACGTGGGCAATGATGGCGATGTTACGAACGGAACGGGACATGAGGGGGCTAACTTCTTGAAAAAGGGGGCGATTCTACCACAGACTGGAACCGGATCAGCGTTTTTTGACAGGTTTTCTGACACCACTGCCTTGCGGCCGCTTGCTTAGCGAAGGAACGCCCCTGCTCGGCCGCTCCTCCTGATAGCGCAAACCCGTTCCAACGGGCTGAAAACTGGGGATCAGGTGCTTCTTGCCGTTGCCGATCAACTCGGCGCGGCCCATTTCCCTGAGCGCGTCGCGCAACAGAGGCCAGTTTTCGGGATCGTGATAACGCAGGAAAGCCTTGTGCAGCTTGCGCTGCCGGCCGCCGCGCACGGTCTCGACGCGCGCTGACTGATAGGAGACCATGTGCAACGGATTGCGCTGCGTGTGATACATCGCCGTGGCAATGGCCATCGGCGTCGGCAAAAAGGTCTGCACCTGATCGAGGCGGAAATTGTTGGCTTTCAGCCATAGCGCCAGGTTGAGCATATCCACATCACGGGTTCCCGGATGCGCGGCGATGAAGTACGGGATCAGATACTGCTCCTTGCCTGCTTCCTTGGAGAATTTCTCGAACATCGCCTTGAAGCTGTCATACGAGCCCATTCCCGGCTTCATCATGTGCGCCAGCGGCCCTTCCTCGGTATGTTCCGGGGCAATTTTCAGATAACCGCCGACGTGATGCGTCACCAGCTCCTTCACATACTCGGGCGAACGCACCGCCAGATCGTAGCGCAGGCCAGAACCGATCAGGATGCGCTTGACCCCGCGGATCGCCCGCGCCTTGCGGTAGAGCTGAATCAGCGGCGCATGGTCGGTATTCAGATTCTCGCAGATACCGGGGAAAACGCAGGACAGGCGGCGGCATGAGGCTTCAATCTTGGTGTCCTTGCAGGCCAGACGGTACATGTTCGCCGTCGGCCCGCCGAGATCGGAAATGGTGCCGGTAAAGCCCGGCGTCTTGTCGCGGATATCCTCGATTTCCTGCAGGATCGACGCTTCCGAGCGGCTCTGGATGATGCGCCCTTCGTGCTCGGTAATCGAACAAAAGGTACAGCCGCCAAAACAGCCGCGCATGATGTTGATCGAGAAGCGGATCATTTCGAAGGCCGGAATCTTGGCCTCAGCGTACAGCGGATGCGGCTTGCGCTGGTAAGGCAGGGCAAAGACGCCGTCCATTTCTGGCGTAGTCAGCGGAATCGGCGGTGGATTGAGCCAGAGGTCACGCCCACCCGCACCCTCCCCGTACGCCTGGATCAGCGCGCGGGCATTGCCCGGATTCGATTCGAGGTGGAAGGTGCGCGAGGTATGGGCATAGAGCACCGGATCGTCCTTGACCTGCTCGTACGAAGGCAGGCGAATCGCCGTGCGCGAGCGATCCAGCTTGGGCATGTGCGCATGCAACTGGAATTTAATGACCTGGGGCTGCGGCGCAGCCACGCCAGCCTCTTTAGCGGCACAGGCCGACTCCTTGCCCGGCTCAGGCGACATGGCGTACGGATCGGCATGACGAACCAGCGCCCCCGGCGTATCGACCTGCGTTGAATCGATCTCCGACCAGGTCGCGTCGGGCAGCCAGCCGCGCGAGGTCATAAACGCCGTACCGCGCAGATCGCGAATGGCCGAAATCGGCTCACCCGCGGCCAGACGATGCGCCAGCGCAACGATGGCGCGCTCGGCGTTGCCGAAGATCAGCAGGTCGGCTTTGGAATCGGGCAGCACCGAGCGGCGTACCGTATCCGACCAGTAATCGTAATGCGCGATGCGGCGCAGGCTGGCTTCGATCGAACCGATCACCACCTTGGCCTGCGGATAGGCTTCGCGGCAGCGCTGGGCATAAACCACGACGGCACGATCCGGCCGCTTGTTGGCTTCGCCATTCGGCGTATAGGCGTCTTCCGAACGGATTTTGCGATCCGAGGTATAGCGATTGACCATCGAATCCATGTTGCCGGCGGTCACGCCAAAGAACAGATTGGGTTGCCCCAGCACCTTGAACCCCTTGGCCGACAGCCAGTCCGGCTGGCAGATGATGCCGACGCGAAAACCCTGCGCCTCAAGCAGGCGCCCGACCAGCGCCACGCCGAAGCTCGGATGATCGACGTAGGCATCGCCCGAGACCAGAATGATGTCGCACGAATCCCAGCCGAGCAGATCCATCTCGGCGCGCGACATCGGCAAAAAGGGCGCGACGCCAAAGCGTTTGGCCCAGTATTTGCGGTAAGAAAAAATCGGTTTGGCGACGTCAGCGGGGACGTCTATTCGGGTGTTCATCATAGGGGGCGGATTCTACAGGGATTTCAGTGACCTGAACCTAAGGCATGGCGACAACGCGTTGGTTCAATGAACCGGCTGCTGATCGATTCCATAGCGAACCCGTAGCGTCGGGCACCGCGTGCCCGACCTACACCTCCAACCCACCGTAGGTTGGGCACCCCGTGCCCAACGAATAACGCCCCGTCCTACCCCGCCTTCTTCTCCAGCCACCGGTACAAAACCGAATACAGTGTTTCGGGGATAAAGGGCTTGGCAATGAAATCATTCATTCCGGCCTCAAGGCAGCGCGCCTTGTCCTCAACAAAAGCATTGGCGGTCATGGCCAGAATCGGAACATCCTGGTAAGCGGGCAACTGGCGAATCTGCCGGGTCGCCGCCAGGCCATCCAGTGTGGGTAACTGCACATCCATCAGGATGGCTGCATACATCGTCGAGCGCGCCTGTGCGACCGCCGCCCCCCCGTCTTCGGCGGTATCGACCAGCAGCCCGGTATCCTCAAGAAGTAATCGCGCCACTTCCAGGTTGATCGGTTCGTCATCGACCAGCAGGATACGGCGACCCTGATGATCTTGGCGAATCAGGATTTCGCAAGGGGTGACAACGGCGGGAACGAGTTCGTCCGCAACCACCCCCTTCTTCAGGCAAGCCGTGAACCAGAACGTGCTGCCCACACCAGGAGTGCTTTCAACACCGGCCTGGCCGCCCATCTGTTCGGCCAGACGGCGGGTAATCACCAGACCGAGTCCACTTCCACCGTACTGGCGGGTCGTTGAGGAATCCCCCTGGACAAAGGCCCCGAACAGCCGGGGCAGCACTTCGGACGCGATGCCAATGCCCGTATCCTCGACTTCAAAGCGCACCGTCACCCCCTCGGCGGTTTCGTGCTGCTTGATCGCCCGCAGGGTGACGCCGCCTTGCGGGGTAAACTTGATGGCGTTGTTGACGTAGTTAAGCAGCGCCTGCTGCAGCCGTGTCGGATCACCGTGCAGAGCAGAGGGGAAATTACCACTGTCGACTTTCAGGAACAGTCCCTTGGCCTTGGCGCGCGCGCCGATGATGGACTCGAGATTGCTCAACAGGCTACTGATGGACACCGGGACATCTTCGAGGACGAGCTTTCCGGCATCGATCTTGGAGAGATCGAGAATGCTGTTGATAAGTTTCAACAGGTGATCACCAGCGGCCTCCATCTTGTCGAGGTGATCCGTTTGCTCCCGGTTGAGCCCGCTTCGGCGCATCAGGTAGGCCATTCCGATGATCGCATTCATCGGCGTACGAATTTCATGGCTCATATTGGACAGGAAAGCACTCTTGGCCAGATTGGCCACTTCCGCCACCTCTTTGGCCTGCTCCAGTTCGACAGTGCGCTCCAGCACCCGTTCTTCGAGACGATGGCGGTACTGCTCGAGCTCGGCTTCTGCGGCTTTGCGCAAGCTGATGTCACTCAACACCAGGCGAATGACCGTAACACCCGCCTCCTGCGCCAGAGCACCGGTCAGGCTTGCCCAGAAAGGTGTGCCATCCCCCTTGACCATACGCAATTCAAAGGCCGGAAGCTCACCGCTTTGAATGAGCTTCTTGCGTTGCAGGTAATAGCCGTCCTGGTCGTCCTTGCTGATAAAACGCGAGAAGCTTTGCTTGAACAGCGCGCTCCGCGAACACCCCAGCATAGTCGCAGCGGCCAGATTGGCCTGCACAATCAGCCCCTTGTCACTGAGCGTGCAATAGCCCACCGGCGCCAACTCATAGAGATCGAAATAGCGCGCCCGGGCGGCCTCCAGTGCTAGCTGCGACAAACGCAGATCTTCGTTCTGCATTTCCAGTTCGATCTGATGCACGTGCAATTCGTGCAGCATCCGCGCGACGGTCTCGGGCGACAGCTCGGCAAGATTCTCCGGTGACGGTTCCGCGCCATCCCGAAAAGCCGCTTCGGCGCGCTGGCGCAGTTCGGCCGCAGTATCGGGCAAGGTCATGATGAGTCCTCAAGAGGATCTGCAGCGTCCCGTGCACCCAGATGATCTTCGGCAGCTGCGGAGAAAATCGGCAAGCTGACACGGAAAGTGGTGCCCTGTCCGACAACGCTGCGCACCTCGATCCGTCCTTTATGCTTTTGCACAATGCCGTAGGAAACCGCCATACCGAGGCCGGTACCGAGACCAACCGGCTTGGTGGTAAAGAACGGCTCGAAGATGCGCGAGAGATTTTCCGGGGCAATGCCCACCCCGCTATCCTCAACCTCGACCCACACCGAATCCGCCTCGCGCCCGGTACGCAGGGTAATCGTGCCGTGCTCGGGAATCGCCTGCACGGCGTTGATCAGCAGATTCATGAAGACCTGGCTGAGCTGGTGCGGCAGTCCGGTAATCGCCGGCAGCTCACCGTATTCCTTGACCAGCGTAACCTTGTATTTCAGCTCATTCCATACGACGTTCAACGTACGCTCGAGGCAGGCATGGAGGTCAAAGAGCTCCCACTCCACGGCATCAACATGGGAAAAATCTTTCAGATCGCTAACGATGCGCTTGATGCGCTCCAGCCCATCTTTTGATTCCGCCAGCAGCGCGACGGCGTCGTCGCGCACGTAATCCAGTTCAAAGTCATCGGCCAGACGCTTCGCTTCGCGCAGCGCGGGATCATCCGCCGGGCAGGATTCAGCGGCCAGGCGGTAGGCGTCGACCAGCTTCAGCAACCCGGTCAGATACCCGGCCAGCGTACCGACATTCGAATTGACAAAACCCACGGGATTATTGATCTCATGCGCGACCCCCGCTGCCAGTTGGCCGATGGCCGCCATTTTTTCCGATTGCAGCAGCTGGTTGCGGGTTTGCTCGAGCGTGGCGTCGAGCGCCTTGCGTTCGCTGACGTCACTCAGCACGATGCGCGACACGCTTGCCCCATCGACCTCCAGCGCCAGGGTGCAGGCCAGATTCGCCCAGAAAGGCGAGCCATCCGCCCGGACCATGCGCAACTCGAACGACGCTGGCTTGCCGCTGTTCAGCAGCTGCTTGCGCTGCAGGTAGTACGCATTCTGGTCATCTCTGGAGATGAAACGCGAGAACGCCTGCTTGATCAACCGACCCCGCGCGACGCCCAGCACAGTGGCCGCAGTCAGGTTGGCCTGGAGAATCAGCCCCTGTTCGCTGAGCGTGCAATAGCCCACCGGAGCCAGCTTATAGAGATCCAAATAACGAGCCGGGCCGCTTCTAAAGCCAGCTGCGACAAGCGCAGTTCCTCGTTCTGCATTTCCAGTTCGATCTGATGCACGTGCAATTCGTGCACCATCCGCCCGATAGCTTCAGGCGACAGCTCGGCAAGATCCTCCGGCGAGAGTGCCGCACTTTCCCGAAACGCCGCTTCGGCGTCCTGGCGCAGTTCGGCCGCCCGAGCAGAGGGCGGATTGCGGGCACTCACGGCGCACCTCCTGCCTCATTTTTCATAGACCTTACCGCCCCCCCCCCCCCCCCCGCGCGGGGGGGCGGGCGAGTGGGGGCCCCCGCCCCCCCCCCAGCGCGCGGGAGAACAACCCCCCCCACCCCCCCCCACCCCCCCCGCCCCCCCCCACGGGAGCGCACCGCCCGCCGACCCCCCCCGCCCCCCCGTTGCCCCCCCGCGCCCTCACACCCCCCCCCCCTCCCGGCGGCCGCCACC
>JBAXHE010000031.1:0-30634 GCA_037139055.1 Betaproteobacteria bacterium
ACGTCCGGGGCGAGGCAAACCCTCGCCCCCCCGCCTGCTAATCCGGTTGCTAGGCTTTACGAATAAGTAATAGCGACGTCGTCGCCTTACGCACCAGTTGTTCGGCGACACTGCCGACGAAAAACCTCTCGATACCCCGGCGGCTGTGCGTTCCGACCACCAGCAAATCAGCCTGCCACTCTGCTGCGGCATTGGCGAGCATCTCGGCGACGTGACCGACTTCAGATTCGACGATAATTTCCTCGACCTCGACTCCGGCCGCACGGGCAATATCGGCAGCCTTGCTGACAAACTCCTGGGCACTCTCCTTGAGGTTCAAGGTCACCTGACTGACGCTCTTGGAAAGCATGATCGCCGCTTCGCGCTGGGCGAAAATGGTTTCGTCTAGGGCATGGCAGATCGCCAGCTTGGCGTTGTGTTGGCGCGCCGACTCAATCGCCGATTCGAGCACTTTGCTGGTGGCAAAGCTGTCATCAATTGCCACCATAATCCGCTTGTACATACGTTTCTCCCGAAATGACTATTTCAGCGCCAGCGGCAGACCCGCCGCCACCAGCGTCACCTTCTCGCAGACGGCGGCAACGCGCTGATTCAAGCGCCCCTGCTCGTCGGCAAACAGACGTGACACGGCGGCCATCGGTACGATGCCACAGCCGACTTCATTGGACACCAGAATGATTCTCCCCGGCAATTGCGGCAGGGTTTCCAGCAGCGCCGCAATTTCTCCGGTAAACAGTGGGCAGCTTAACGCTTGGCCGGCTTCTGCCTGATTCGCCGCTTCGCCGGCAAACAGCAGATTGGTCAGCCACAAGGTCAGGCAGTCGACCAGCAGACATACATCAGGCGCCGCCTGCTGACGCAAGGTCACCGCCAGATCCAGCGGCGCTTCGACCAACCCCCACTCAGCCGGGCGGCGCTCCCGGTGATGGGCAATCCGCAGTTGCATTTCGCCGTCCCGAGCCTGCGCCGTGGCCACATAGATGACCCGCAGACCACTCTCCTGCGCTCGCTTTTCCGCCAGCAGACTTTTGCCCGAACGGGCACCGCCAAAAATCAGTTCTCTCATGGGGGAGAAGCTTAGCATGAGATTCAGGAGGGTATAATCAACCCTTTTTTGCAGGAACCTTCATCATGCACTTCACCATCCGCCCACTCGCCCATACCCTTGACGCTGATCTGCAGCACAAGATCGACAACAAGACCAAGCCACTCGGTTCGCTCGGTAAGCTTGAAAAAATTGCGCTACAAGTGGGACGGATCCAGAACACGCTGTCGCCCACCTTCAAGAATCCGCACATGCTGATTTTTGCCGGCGACCACGGAGCGGCAACTGCCGGCATTTCGGCGTACCCGCAGGATGTGAGCTGGCAGATGGTTGAAAATTACCTGCAGGGCGGTGCCGGCGCCAACGTCTTCTCGCGCCAGAACGGCATGGCCATGGTTGTTGTCGACGCCGGTGTGGCGCATGAATTCGGCGAACGCGAGGGTCTGATCAACGCCAAGATATCGCCGACCGGGACACGCAACTACATTGTCGAGCCAGCGATGACCCGTGAGCAGTGTGAAGCCGCACTCGAACGCGGCGCCGGCTTTGCCCGCGCCGCGATCACCAAAGGTTGTAACGTCATGGGGCTGGGCGAGAAGGGCATCGGCAACACCGGCTCGGCGTCACTGATCACCCATATGCTGACGGGTTCGCCACTGATCGAATGCGTTGGCCGCGGCACCGGCATCGACGATGCCGGCTTGGCGCACAAACGCGCGCTGATGCAACAGGCCGTCGACCGTGCTCAACTGCCTGCCAACGCTGACGTCATGACGGTGCTGACCGAATTTGGCGGTTTTGAAATCGTCATGATGGTCGGCGCTTACCTCGCGGCAGCTGAAGCCGGCATTACGATTCTTGCCGACGGCGTGATCGCCACTTCGGCGCTGCTGGCCGCGGTACGCATCGAACCGAACGTGCTCGACTATGTGATCTTCTGCCACAAATCGGCCGAAGCAGGACATATCGTGCAATTGCACGCCCTGAACGCCGATCCGGTGATGGATATCGGCATGCGTCTCGGCGAAGGCACCGGCGCCATGGTGACCTTCCCGGTGATCTGTTCGGCGATGGCCTTCATGAATGAGATGGCCAGCTTCGAATCGGCCGGTGTCAGCAAAAACGTTCGCTGACCCCCGAAGTGATGTTTCTTCGATCCGAGTTGGAAACCTTCGTCGGTGCGATCCGTTTCTTTACTCGCCTGTCCGTGCCCGGCCCGTTTGGGCAGAGCTCACTGTCTCTTGAGAAAGCCATCCGTTACTACCCGGCCGCCGGGCTGATTATCGGCGCCATCGCGGCGCTGGCTTTCTCACTCTGCTCGCTCTTCTGGCCGAAAACGCTGGCCGTCCTGGCGGCCATCACCGCCGCGATTTACGTCACCGGCGCCATCCACGAGGACGGCTGGAGCGACATGGTCGACGGCTTCGGCGGAGGTTGGAGCAAGGAGCGAATCCTCGAAATCATGCGCGACTCCTGCGTCGGCAGTTTCGGCGCCACCGCCCTGGTAGTCATGTTGCTGACCCGCTTCTTTGCCTTGATCGAAATCAACGCAGCCCTGATTCCACTGGCACTGATTGCCGGACACTCGCTCTCTCGGCTCTGTGCGACCTTTGTCCTGGCGGCCCTCGACTACGCGCGCGACGATGGAAAAGCCAAAGCCTTCAGCAATCGACTGGGAATCGGCGAACTGGTTTTTGCCACGCTGACGGCCGCGCTGCCACTCTTCTTTTTTTCACCGCAGCAGCTGATCGCGGGTCTGGTCCTCGCCGCCGTTTCAACCCTCTGGCTGGCGCGGATGTTCAAGCGCCAGATCGGCGGCTACACCGGTGACTGCATTGGTGCCGTACAGCAACTGTCCGAAATCGCTTTTTACGGTGGGCTGCTCATCAATTCTTCCTGACTCACTGGGCTTACCTCCTGCTTCTATCGCGCCAACCACAAGCTGCAATGGTTCGCTTCCCTAACGCCTCTTCTCGGAACTCCTCATGAAATTCACCATCCCCCCTCCACCCAGCAGCATGGATGCCACGCTGCAGCACAAGATCGACAACAAGACCAAGCCACAGGGTTCCCTCGGCCAACTCGAACAGCTCGCGCTGCAGATCGGTCGCGTTCAGCAGACCCTGACGCCAAAGCTTTCTTGCCCGCATATCCTGGTCTTTGCCGGTGACCACGGCGCGGCCAAAGCCGGCGTCTCGGCGTTCCCGCAGGATGTGACCTGGCAGATGGTCGAGAATTTTCTTGCTGGCGGCGCGGCGATCAACGTCTTTGCCCGTCTGAACGGAATCGGGCTCAAGGTCATTGACGCCGGGGTGGCGCATGTTTTTGGCTCACGCCCCGGACTTGTCGATGCAAAAATCAGTCCTTCCGGCACGCGCAACTACATTGCCGAACCGGCGATGAGCGCTGCCGAATGTGCCGCAGCGCTGACCAAGGGCGCCGAAATTGCCCGCTCACTCGCCGATGAGGGCTGCAACATTCTCGGCTTTGGTGAAATGGGCATTGGCAACACCGCCTCCGCCTCGCTGATTACCCATGCCCTGACCCAGACGCCCCTGGTCGATTGTATCGGGCGCGGTACCGGCCTCGACGACGCCGGCCTGGCGCGCAAGCGCGAGTTGCTGACGCAAGCCACCGAGCGCGCCGCTCTGCCCGCCAATGCCGATGCGCTGACGGTGCTGGCTCAATTTGGCGGTTTCGAGATTGTTATGATGGCCGGTGCCATGCTCGGGGCCGCCGAGCGCGGCATGCTGCTGCTGATTGACGGCTTCATCGTCACTTCAGCCTTGCTTGCGGCATCACGCATCGCACCAAACATCCGCGACTATTGCATTTTCTGTCACCGCTCGGCCGAACCCGGACACTTGGCACAACTTAGCGATCTCCAGGCCGACCCGCTGATCGACCTCGGTCTGCGCCTCGGCGAAGGTACCGGCGCTGCTCTGGCCTGGCCGCTGGTCAACGCCTCGGTGGCTTTCCTCAACGAAATGGCCAGCTTCGAGTCAGCGGGCGTTTCCGACAAGAGTTAAATTAAGTGCTAACCACCAAGACACAAAGAACACCAAGACCCACCGAGAGAAACGTTTTTCTTTGCTCTTTCTTGGGTCATCTTGGTGAAACTTTGTGCCTTGGTGGCTTAGTGGTTCGCTTTGTTCTTTAGCTTTTCGGCCATGATTTTGCGCAACGAGCTCGCCTACTTCTTCGGTGCCATCCGTTTCTTCACGCGGCTGCCCGTCCCGCGCTGGGTCGGGCACAGCAGCGATGCACTGGAGCGATCGACGCGCTATTTTCCGGCCGTCGGGCTGATCATCGGCAGCCTGGCTGCGCTGGTCTTTGCCCTGGCCTCGGGCTTCTGGCCGAAAACGCTGGCCGTTCTCGCGTCGATGGCGATTACCCTCTACGCCACCGGCGCCTTTCACGAGGACGGCTGGAGCGACATGGCCGACGGCTTCGGCGGCGGTTGGGATAAAGCACAGACACTGACGATCATGAAGGATTCGCGGATCGGCAGTTTCGGTGCTGTGGCGCTGGCCATGATGCTGCTCGTCAAGTTTTTCATGCTGGTCGAAATCGATCTGCTGCAAGTCCCGCTGGCCCTGATTGCCGGACACGCTTTCTCGCGCCTGTGTGCCACGCTCGTCCTGCGCTCGCTCGACTACGTTCGCGACGAAGGCAAGTCAAAGCCTTTGTCGACCCCCATCAGTATCAGTGCAATGGCTTTTGCAGGACTGACCGCAGCGCTGCCGCTACTCCTGCTGCCGCCTCAGCAAGTCCTGGGCGGAGTGATTCTGGCGCTGTTCGCCACGCTGTGGCTGGCGCGTCTGTTCAAGCGGCATATCGGCGGCTATACCGGCGACTGCCTCGGGGCCACGCAGCAACTTTCTGAAGTCGCTTTTTACGGCGGAATGCTATGCAGCTTTACCTGATCCGCCACCCGCGTCCGCGGATCGCCGTGGGCATCTGCTACGGCCAGCTCGATATTGACTGTGACGATCCGCTGCCAGTCGCCGCTACGCTAAGACCCCGCCTCCCCGCAGGCACCCGCATCATCTCCAGCCCCTTGCAGCGCGCCCGAAAGCTGGCCGTGGCGCTCGATCCGCAAGCGAGCATTGACCCCCGCCTCAGCGAAATCAATTTCGGTGCATGGGAAGGCCTGTCCTGGAACGAAATTGACCGCCTCGCGCTCGATGCCTGGGCCGCCGATGTCCTCGGCTTCAGGCCGCCGGGCGGCGAAACGGTGAACGAACTGCAACAGCGCGCCATCGATTTTGCCAGCTCGCTGAACGCCCCGCACATCGCGCTAGTCACCCATGCCGGCATCCTGCGCGCGCTCGTTGGCCACTGGCATAAACTCCCGGTCGCGGAGTGGACGCAATTGAATTTCGCCTTCGGCAGCCTCACGACCCTCGAGATCTAAGCATGGAACTCCCCCTTCCCGATCCCGATGCGTTGGCCTACAGCGACACACTGAAACGTCATATCGCCGATGAAATCATTGCCGCAGGCGGCTGGATCAGCTTTGCGCGCTTCATGGAACTCGCCCTCTACTCGCCGGGAATGGGCTATTACTCGGGCGGCGCGCACAAGTTCGGCGCGGCCGGTGATTTTGTTACTGCGCCCGAAATTTCCTCGCTGTTCAGCCAGACCCTCGCGACACAAGCGCAGCAGGTCATGGCGCTCAGCGCGCCGCAAATCATCGAGGTCGGCGCTGGTTCAGGCCGTCTGGCAACCGACCTGCTGCTCGAACTCGAAACCCGCGGCGCACTTCCTGAGCGCTATGCCATCCTCGATCTTTCCGGCGAACTGCGGCAGCGTCAGCGCGACACGCTCGCCGAACGGGCACCGCATCTGCTGCCCCGCGTCGAGTGGCTCGACCGCCTACCAGAGCGTTTCGACGGTCTGGTGTTGGCCAACGAATTGCTCGACGCTATGCCGATGCACTATGTGGCCTGGGGCAGTGACGAAAAGCCTTCAACCCTTTTTGAGCGCGGCGTCTCATGGGATGACAGCGAATTCATCTGGCACGACCGGCCGGCTACGGGGCGTGTACAGGAACGGGCGCAGGCACTGGCTAGCGAATGTTCTCTGCCACCCGGCTACGTTAGCGAAATCTGCCTTGCTTCTGCCGACTGGACCGCCGCATGGGCCGACATTCTCGGCCAGGGCGCCCTGCTGCTCATCGACTATGGTTTCCCGCGCCACGAGTATTACCATCCTCAGCGCAACAGTGGGACGCTAATGTGCCACTACCGCCACCGCGCTCACGGTGAGCCTTTCTTTCTGCCTGGCCTGCAGGACATCACCGCGCATGTCGATTTCACGGCCATTGTCGAAGCCGGCTTCGAGGCCGGACTGGAGTTTCTTGGCTACACTTCGCAGGCGGCTTTCCTGCTCAACTGCGGGCTGACCGAAATCGTCGCGCGCGCGCCGATCGATGACTCGATGCGCTATCTGCAGCAGACGCAAGCCGCGCAAAAACTGATTTCGCCGGCCGAAATGGGCGAACTGTTCAAGGTCATCGCCCTGGGCAAGGGAATCGCTGAGCCGCTGATCGGCTTTGCTCAGAATGATCGCAGCGCCACGTTGTAAGCTCCGGCTCTGAAGTTATCAGCAACTTTCAAGTCGAACGCTACTCAAAACTCAATAAATCGCATTCGACCCTCAAGTTTCCGGACAATTGGGCGTTGAAAGAGGTGGACCCAAGGAGTGCACGATGAATCTCAATAGCGTTGGCAGTACCTTAAGCGCCGTCAGTCAGGCCAGTACCGGCGACGCGGTCGCTATTTCGGTACTGAAGAAGGCCCTTGAAGTTCAGGCGCAAGGCGCAATGCAACTGATCCAGGCGCTGCCACTGCCGAGCACCAACAGCCCGGCGCATCTGGGCAACAACGTTAACACCTTCGCCTGATTTATATGTCTGCCGAACGCTCCAACGCCCGGCTGACAGCGATCACCCGAGCCGCATGCAGCCGCTCGGCAATCTGCACAGCGTTGCTGCAGCTGCGGGCAATCGCTCCGGCATCGACGCCACGTGCTGCGTCCAGCGCAATCAAGAACATTTCCGGTTCTGCCGTCGGCTGGTTTTCCCAGCCCAGACGCCCCTGAAAATCGCAGATGCACGCTTCGAGAAGCTGTTTGAAACGCGCTGGCCGGCGAAAGGCATCGGCCCGTTCGAGCAGTTTGACGACGGTGCTCGGCCGAAGCTCTCGGCCACGACGAACATCCCCGTGATAGCGCGCCACCAGCAAGGCCAGTTCGCGGCAGTCGGAGGGAGTCTTCAGGCGGGCACAAACGGCCTTGACCAGTTCGACGCTGCGCAGTTCGTGGCCGGGATGGCGGGGTAAATCGGCGACCGGCGTCAGTCCTTTACCGAGATCGTGCAGGAGCACGGCAAAGCGCACCGGCAAAGCGTAAGCTTTCTGCGCGGATTGATCGAGGGCCATCATGACATGCACACCGGTGTCGATTTCCGGATGGTAATCGGCCCGTTGCGGCACACCGAACAGGCGATCCAGCTCCGGCAGCAGCCGGGCCAGCGCACCACAGTCGCGCAGCACCTCGATCATGCGTGACGGCCGGGCTTCCATCAGCCCCTTGGCCAGTTCCTGCCAGACCCGCTCGGCGACCAGATGATCGACCTCACCACTACGAACCATCTGGCTCATCAGCTCACTGGTTTCCGGTGCCACGCTGAACTCAGTGAAGCGCGCGGCAAAGCGCGCGACACGCAGAATGCGCACAGGATCTTCGATAAAAGCCGGACCGACATGGCGCAACACCCGCGCCTGGATATCCGTCACTCCACCGAAGGGATCGGTTAATGAACCGTCGTCAGCGCGCGCAATGGCATTGATTGTCAGGTCGCGCCGCGCCAGATCCTCCTCCAGACTAACATCCGGAGCGGCGTGAAAGGAAAAGCCGGTGTAGCCGTGCCCGGCCTTGCGCTCGGTACGTGCCAGCGCATATTCCTCATGCGTCTTGGGGTGCAGAAAAACCGGGAAATCCTTGCCTACGGGGCGATATCCCAGAGCCAGCATGGCCTCGGGCGATCCACCCACCACGACATAATCACGGTCTTGCACCGGCAGGCCCAGCAACGCATCGCGAACAGCGCCACCGACCGTATAGATGCGCATGACCACGCGTTAAAGCCTACTCGGGATTTTCGGCCAGCGCGCCAGCACGCCATTCCTGCATGGCCGGAAGTGCACACATGGCTTCGACCCAGGCTTGCGAGGCCGGCGGCAGTTCCACCGCATAGGTTACAAAACGCCAGACCACCGGCGCAAACATCGCATCGGCAATCGAGAATGTCCCGAACAGGAAGGGGCCGGAAGCGGCATAACGACTGCGGCAGTTTTCCCAGATGGCGATGATGCGTGCAATATCCGCACCCACGGCGGCAGTCCGTCCGTCGTAAGGCTTGGAGGCATGTATTTCCATCGGCATGCTGCTTCTCAAGGCGCCAAAACCGGAATGCATTTCGGCACTGACGGCGCGCGCTTCGGCACGCGCTGCGCGGTCAGCCGGCCACAGCGCAGGAGAAACTTCGGCCAGATACTCGCAGATGGCCAGCGAGTCCCAGACGGTGACATCTCCGTCCATCAGACAAGGCACCTTGCCGGAGGGGGAATACTCGTAGATTTTGGCTTTGGTCCCGGCGTCGCGCAGTCGAACGAAGGTTTCTTCAAAAGGCAAGCCGGCTTGCTTCATGGCCAGCCAGGGACGCAGACTCCATGAAGAATAGTTGCGATCACCAATGACAAGCTTCAACATCGAATAAATCTCCAGATTGGTTTTAACGGCCGGCACGACAGCGGTAGCCATCGAGTCGCCGTTTGGGTTTGACTGCAGAAAGATAGGAAGGTGCCACGGCTTCGAGTGACAGAGGTTTCCAGCCTGGATAATTGCGCAGACCCTGCGTCACGCTGTCCACCTGCATCGAACGCAAATTGTCTGGCGACATCGGCGGGTTGGGCAACCAGCTCAGCACGGTCGCCTGCAGCTTGGCCAGCGAAGCGGGGAGATCGATGACCTGGCGCCGCTTACCGATCAGTTTGGCGGCGTACTCGACAAGTTCGTGCAAGGTATAGATCTGCGGACCGCACAGCTCGTATACCTGGTCATAGGTTGCCGAATCGCTCAGGGACGCCGCAAAAGCTTCCGCTACATCACCGACATAGACCGGCTGGAAACGTGCTGAGCCACCGCCGATCGGCAGGACCGGGAAGAATTTGAGGAGCGTGGCAAAAGTATTCAGGAAAGCATCGTTGGGGCCAAAGATCACCGAGGGACGGAAAATGGTCACGTCCAGATCGTTCGCTGCGGCCAGCACCAAGTCTTCACCAGCCGCCTTGGAGCGCAGGTAGGCCGACGGCGCGTCGACCGCGGCACCGAGTGCGCTCATGTGCACCAGCCGCCGGACGCCCGCCTGCTTCATCGCGGCAATGATCTTTTCCGGCAATTCGACATGTGCAGCCCGAAAGCGTTTGCCATAAGGCGCTTTGGCATCGCTGTCATGCAGAATGCCGACCAGATTGATCACGGCGTCCTTTCCCTGCATCAGCGCAAGCAGTTGCTCCGGATCATGAACGTCGGCGTCAACCGTAGCGACATTCGGCAGCAGGATCAATTCCTTGCAGTGATCACGACGGCGCGTCGGGATGGTGACGCGAATATTGAGTTCGTAAAGACGATTGGCGATCCAGCCACCGACGAAACCACTGCCGCCGATCAAGAGAACATTTCTGGGTTTCATGGCACCCCATCCGGGAATAAGCGCAAAACAAGATTTTACGGCAATTCCTCGCCCTTTGCCTCGCCATCTGAGCGCGCCCGGACCACCCCGAGCCGGCTTTTGATCGACTGCGGCTTGCCGTCAAACAGCGTCGAGTAATACACCGAATTGCTCATCACCTTCTTGACGTAGTCGCGCGTTTCGTTGAAGGGAATAGTTTCAGCATAAATCGCGCCTTCCAGCGGGACGTCTGCACGCCATTTGCGCGCCCGCCCCGGGCCGGCGTTGTAGGCCGCCGAGGCCAGCACCGGATGATTGTCGAGACTCTCGAGCACCAGCCGCATATAGGTCGTGCCGAGCAGCACGTTGGTCTCGGTATCGTTGACCTGTCCCTGATGGAAATCCTTGAGTCCGATTTTTCGCGCCACCCACTTGGCCGTCGCTGGCATCAGCTGCATCAGGCCCGACGCCCCGACCGTTGATTTGGCGTTGGTCACAAAACGGCTTTCCTGGCGCATCAGGCCATAGACCCAGGCATCATCGATCGCCTGGTTCTTGGCTGCGGGACGCACCTGCTCACTGTAGGGTGAAAGATAGCGCAGCGAATAGTCATGCTCGGTCTTGGTCCGATCCGCTGCGGCGATGGCCCGGTCATAGACGCCAGCACGATGGGCTATATCCGAAGCCGCCAGCAGCTCGCGATCACTCATGCCGCGCAACGCCCAGTTCCACTCCCTGACACCCTCGGTGCGCATGCCGATGCGCAGTAAGGCGAGACTGCGCTGCAATCCTGGATTGGCCGCCACTTTGGCGATTTCTTCACGGCTGATCAACTTCGCCTTGGGCGGGGCCACCAGCGGGATGCCCAACTCCTCGTCGGCCAGATTGCTGTAGAAATTCGGCTGCCCGCCGATCTTGGCAAACAGCTTGTTGGCCTCTTCAAGGCGGCCGCCGGCATGATAGGCACGGCCCTGCCAGTAAATCCAGGCCGGTTGCTCAGCGAGCGAGCGCTGCATGTTATCGATCGTCGAACGGACGACGCCCCAATCCTGGGCACGCAATGCGGCACGCACCTTCCACTGTGCCACTTCGTCCGAAAGGGGAACGTCGCCGGCCTTGCGGAACCACTCGAGAGCCTCGGGCATATGGCGCTGCGCTGCCTGCCAGCCGATCTGACTCCAGGCCCAGCCTTTCTCTCCGGCCTGCAGCTGACTTTCTATTTTTTCCAACCGCTCTGCCGCCATGCGCACGTCGTTGCGAGCAATGCGGCTGATTGCCAAAACCGCCAATTCACGATTCATCCGGCTGCCGGACATCGACACCGTAAGGCCAACCAACCACGGCATTGGCCGATCAACCACGGCCACCGCGAGCTTGTCGCTGGGTGTCTGGCTCGGCGGCAGATAATTCATGCTATAGCGGGCAGCCGCCATCTTATTGGCCTCAAACTGGCGCCGAATGCGCGCCCACACGCCGTCGGCGAGGACACGTTTCTCCAGAATCAGCGCTTCCAGCACCGGGTAGCAGGAATTCGGCGGTTCAATCAAACTCAGCCAGAGCGGCGTCGCCTCGTCGAGCATCGTCGCATCCCCGCGCAATCGCCGACTCTGCAGGGCATAGCACGACAACTCCTGATCGGGCTGTAGCAGCGACGGATACTCGGCATCGAATTCGGCCCAGCGCAGCTGCCGACCCAACTGTTTCAGCCAGTCAGAACGTAATTTTTCGCCGAGATAACTGTTTTCGTAACGCGCCAGAAAAGCTTTTACGGTAGTTGAATCGACCGTCGAGATATCCAGAAGAATTCGCCAGTACTCAATGTAGGCCACGAGTTCGTAGCTCTGGAGTTCAGGGGCGATGCGCTCGAGCTTGGCCCGGTCACCAGCACGCACCGCGTCGCGCGCGGCCAGGAAACGCTCATCCAGATCGGACGGTGCCGCCGCAGCTAGCGTTACCAACAAGGGAAAAGTGAGGAGAAAAACCGAATGGAGAAACTTCATGATAAGCTGGAATACCCGTAAACACTGAATTTGAGCATACCACATGAGCGCCGGTTTGACTTCCGAAACTCAGCCAGGGGCCAGCCCCGAAGAGCGTCTGCGTTGGCGCAAAGCCTTGCGCCAACTGTCGGTCGAACGTCGTCTTGCGCTCTCTGCCGATCAATGCGCCGAATTTTCCGAGAAGATCTGCCAGCACCTGCGCGACCATTTTCCACAGCTGGCTGGAATGCGCGTCGGCTTCTGCTGGCCGGTCAATAACGAACCCGATTTGCGGCCGTTGATGCGCGCCTGGATCGCTTCCGGCAACCCGGAATTCGCCGCGCTCTTGCCCGTCGTGCAGGGACACGCCATGCCGCTGGCTTTCCGGGCGTGGACACCCGAATGCCCGATACTCGCCGACCGCTTTGGTATTCCGACACCGAGCACCGGCCCGTTCATTCAACCGCAAGCCGTGCTCATCCCGGTCAACGCCTTTGATGCGGCGGGTTACCGCATCGGCTATGGCGGCGGCTTCTTCGATCGCACCCTGGCGTCGATCAAACCCACTCCGCTAAGCATCGGCGTCGGTTTCGATCTCTCCCGTGTCGATTCCGTACGCCCGGAAGCTCACGACGTCAGGCTCGATGCGATGGTCACTGAGTCCGGCGTTTTCAGCAGCTCTCCGCTTCCACAGGGATAACCCTCCGATTACGCTGCCTTGATTAAAACCAGGGCAATGGGTATAGTCAGAAGTGTTTTGGGTTCCTTGCTCCTTGACCGAGGGGCGGGTGAAACGGGAAGCCGGTGAATCTGCATGCAGACATTCCGGCGCAGCCCCCGCTGCTGTATGCCTGACGACTCCGTACTACGCCACTGTGCTCACGCATGGGAAGGCACTGGAGAAGAGTGAAGGCGAGCCAGAAGACCGGCCCAAAATTTTGGTTAGGTGTTCCCCGGGGTGGGGGTATGGCCGGCCGTCTGGCGGAAAGGGTGTTTCTCGTTCACTCTCAGTCCGGACACGCTGCTTAGGCGTTTTCGCATCTCCTCCCCGGGTTAGACACCGCCTTCAACGCCAAGAGGGTCTTCGATCACTCTGCCAACGCTCCGCCAAGACTCCCGTGGGTACGCACAAAGATTTCAAGTTCGTGGGCCGGCATCGGCTTGGCGACCCAGTAGCCCTGAATTTCATCGCAATGAAACACCCGCAGCAGGTTGGCCAGATCTTCGCTTTCCACCCCCTCGGCGATAGTCTTGAGCTTCAGACTATGCGCCATCTGGATAATGGCGCGGACAATCGCGGCATCGTCCGGGTCGCTGACCAGATCCCGTACAAAACTATGGTCGATTTTTAGCTTATCGACGGCAAAACGCTTGAGATAGGCGAGGCTGGAATAGCCGGTACCGAAATCATCGACCGAAAGCTTAACGCCCAAGGCTTTCAGCCGCTGTACCGAATCCAGCGTCACTTCAGCATCCTGGATCAGGATCGATTCGGTCAGCTCCAATTCGAGCCATTCTGAATCCAGCTCGGAGAGCACCAGTGCGTTAATCACCGTGTTGATCAGATCCATGCGTTTGAACTGGACCGCGGAAAGATTGACGGCTACCACAAAAGGCGGCAGACCCGATTCCTGCCAGGCGGCGGCCTGACGGCAGGCTTCATTCAGGACCCACGCACCGATCGGCACGATCAAGCCCGAGTCTTCGGCCACCGGGATGAATTTCCCCGGCGAGACCAGGCCTTCCTCCGGACTGTTCCAGCGCAGCAGCGCCTCGACCCCGACAATACGCCCATCGTGCAAATCGATCTGCGGCTGGTAATGCAGAACAAACTCGCCTTTTTCCAGGGCCCGTCGAAGCTGCGTTTCCATGCGCAGATGTTCGACGACCTTCTGGTTCATCTCCTCGGTGAAGAAACGATGTCCGTTACGTCCGGCTTCCTTGGCGTGATACATCGCCGTATCCGCTTTCTGCAACAGAATGTCGAAATCTTCACCGTCATCCGGGTAAAGCGCTATGCCAATGGAAAACGAACTATTCAACAGGTGATTCTCGAGCAACATCGGCTCGGCCATGCGCTGATGAATCTTTTCGGCGACCCGGGAAACGGCTTCACTATCGCGGACATCGTTAAGCAGAATGATGAACTCGTCACCCCCCTGACGGCTGATGGTGTCGGACTCACGCACGCAGCTTTTCAGGCGCTCGACCACTTCCTTGAGCAGCGCGTCGCCGACCGGATGACCCAGCGAATCGTTGATCGTCTTAAAACGATCCAGATCGAGGAACATCAGGCCCACGCGGCTATTCATGCGGCTGGCCTGAGCCTTGGCCTGATCGGCACGATCGCGTAACAGCAAGCGATTGGGCAAGCCGGTCAAGGGATCGTGATGCGCCAGCATTTCGATGCGCTGCTGCGCTTCCTTGCGCTCGGTCATGTCGGAAAAAATATACACGTAGTACTTCGGGCGACCATCGTTTTCACGAACCACCGAAACGCCGAGCCACTCCGGGAATACCTCGCCGTTTTTGCGCTGATTCCAGACCTCGCCCTGCCAGTGCCCGGTATCCTGCAGGGCGGCATGAATTTCGGCGTAGAAACGTGCGTCATGGCGCATGGACGCGACGACGTCGGGGGTTTTCCCGGCGATTTCTGCCGCGCTGTAGCCGGTCACCGCCTCGAACGCCGGGTTTACCGAGATGATGTGCTGATCGGCGTCGGTCACCACAATCCCTTCACCGCTACAGCGGATCGCCTCGAAGGCCAGTCTGAGCTGCTCTTCGGTCCGACGGCGCTCGGTAACGTCGGACAGGGTGACCACCACCCCGAAATTATCGTCCGTTCCCGTACGCAAGGGCGAGGTATTCACCTGCATCCAGCGCATCATGCCATCCGGACGGCGAAACCCGAGCACGGCATCGCGCACCTCGTGCCCCTCACGTAAGGTCAAGGCGCTCGGATAGTCACTGAGTGGACAGAGGGTGCCGTCGTCACGCAATCGTTCAAGTCTGACGTCTTCGACCCGAAGTCCCAGAAGCCCACCCTCAGCACACCCCATGAACTCTTCCGCCGCCCGATTGGCAAAAACGATGCGGCCATCGGGCGAAATCACCGCGAGTCCCTCGACCATCACCGACATCGCGGCACGGAAGCGACTTTCGCTTTCCTGCATTCGGCTCAAAATCTGCCGCAACTCGGTGATATCTTCCTTGATGGCGATAAAGTGAGTCATCGTTCCCGACGAATCCTTGATCGGTGAGATCAGCATGCGCTCCCAGAATACAGTTCCATCACGCTTTCTGGTCTGCAGCTCGCCCTGCCAGCTTTCCCCGCTCCGAATGATCTCCCACCATTCCTGGTAGATCAGGCCGTCGACGTCAAGCGGCCGGAGCAGATCCGTCTTCTGGCCAATCACTTCTTTGCGCAGATAGCCAGTAATTTCAACAAACTTGTCGTTCACATACTCAAAGTGACCGTCCAGGTCGGTGATGAAAACCGTCGCCGGATTCTGTTCCACCGCCATGAACAACTTGTTGGCCCAGTCTTCGGCGGCTTTGCGCTGCGCTACATCGTCCTTATGCGAGCGTTCCAGAGAATCGACCAATGCACTACGCCGCAGCAGGGCGTGCAGGTAATACAACAGAACCAGAGTCACCAGAATTCCGAACGGCACGACATAGTGCAGGCCCCGGGAACGGTTGGTTTCCAGCCACTCCGTACCGGCCTGAATCTGGATCTGCCAGAGATGGCCGGCCATTTCAAAGTCTTCGGAATGCATCCACGTATCGGTGCGTGCCGGGCGTTCGGCGTGTTTCAGGCGAGGCGTCCAGTCGGCCAGAATTTGTTTTTCGCTCGCCGCTGTCAGATCGAGCAGGCGGGCATGAAACCCACTCACCCAAGGGCGGGCCGTTGAAGCCTCGAACAGATCGCCTAGATGAAGCGTCGCCGCTACGACCCCCAAGGCATTCGCTCGCCGTGCGTCGCGATGCAGGGGATCGACCCCACCGCGATAGACCGGCGCCAGCATCAACAGCGCATCGGACCTGTCGCTTTCAACCCGCAACGAACCCACTTCGCTGGCCGTCGGCAGGTTGCTGTCAATCGCCCGATCAATCTGCATCCCACGGGTAGCCGGGGCATACAGATCGAATCCGGCATAGCTGCGCCCCCGCTCCTTGGGAACGGCAAACAGCTTGGGAAAATATACCGCCCGCTGACCCGCACGAGTCCATTGATTGTCCGAGCCGAATTCCATGATCGCACTATTGCCACCCCAGAGTTTTTGCGCGCTCCGCTCAAAGCTTGTCCGATCAGCTGCGGCCACGCGGGGAAACCACATGAAGCTGGCGATCCCCGGCTGACTCAGCATGGGTTCGGTGAACTTTTTGAAGGTCGGCCCATTGACCTCATCAACGCTGGCAAAAAGCCGCTGCAGCACCCCCAGATGCTCAAGCGGCTGGCACAACTGCTTGATCACCATGGCGGCACGGCTACTTGCCGCCAGATGGAAACGCTGCTCGAGCCGGTCACGCTCTCCCGCCGAGAGTGCGCTATCGACCCACAGGGTAATCAGCAGCCCCAGCACCCCGACGGCGACCAGAATGACTTGTCGATGCCATTGAAAGATGGTCGATGGCCTCAGCAAGGTCATTCGTGCGTCAGGGTAAACAGGACAGGTGGGGGCTTCATCGGGGAGGGAGAATACCGCATCAAGGCATAGCGGAACAAGCCAAACTCATTCTTTCGAGCGCCACCTCCAAGGTTGCCAGCGGGCAGCCGAAATTAAGCCGCACCCAACCGGGCAGACCGAAGTCGCTGCCAGACGACAGGCCGACCCCGGCGGCTTCAAAAAACGCCATCGGATCAGGCACTCCCAGACCACGTGCATCAATCCACGCCAGATACGTCGCCTCGACATGCGTCATGCTCAATCCGCGCATCGCAGCAACCGCCGTTTCGACACGATCGCGATTACGGCGCAGAACGCTCAGCAACTCGGCGTGCCACTGTGCACTATCGCGATACGCCGCCTCGGCCGCGGCAAAACCCAGCACGTTGACGTGCGGCACGATGCCCTGCATAACACTGAGGAATCGGCGCCGCAGCGCCGCATCCTGAATTACCGCAAAGGCGCACCCCAGTCCGGGGATATTGTAGGTCTTGGACGGCGCCATCAGCGTCATGCAGCGCAAGCCGATTTCTTCTCCCAGCGACGCCAGCGGCACATGCGGCTGGTCAGCATCAAGCACCAGACCGCAGTGGATTTCATCGGAGCAGACGATGAGATCGTGACGCTGGCAAAACCCGGCGAGCTCAAGTAACTCTTCCCGGCACCAGGCACGCCCCACCGGATTATGCGGATGACACAAGAGAAGCAGGCGTACCTCCGGCGTCAGCGCCTTCTCCATCGCCGCGAAGTCCCAGCCCCAGCGGCCCTCCGAAAGTTGCAACGGAACGGTCACCAGAGCGCAGCCAGACAGCCGTGGGGCTGAAAGAAAGGGCGGATACACCGGTGTCGCGGTGAGCACACCGCCCGCCACAGCGCGACAGGCGACATGGATTCCGGTCACCAACCCGGGAAGCCAGACCAGCCATTCTGGCTCGACACGCCAAGCATATTCGCGCTGCACATAGGCGAGTACCGCCTCAACCAGCGAGGGCAAAGGCTCGGAATAACCCAGGCAGCCCTGTGCCACACGAGCCTTCACGGCCTCAAGTACCGGCGGCGGCGCAGCAAAATCCATGTCGGCCACCCACAACGGCAGCACATCACGACCAGCGTATTTGTTCCATTTGAGCGAATCGCCAGCGGAGCGATCAAGGACATGATCAAAAGCATCAGGTAGTAACATTATGGTTGAACCCGAAAAGGTGTTTAAACGCCTGAATGATAAACCACGGAGCCTGCATGGTCGGCCCTTCCGGTCATCGTTCCTTATTTGGCCCGCCCTGAAAACGGTACCAGCGTTCCTTCACCGTGTATTTTGCGCTGAATAGACTGCGCGTGGCATTAAAGCCGTCAACGCGAATTCCGGCAATGTCGAGATAGGAGTGTGGAAGATCCGCCATGCTGATCGGCAAACGCCGGTGTTTCTCAAGGTTCGCCACTTCCGCTCGGCGCTTTTTCTGCAGCGCCGGCGACAGCCAGATAAGGCCTGCGGTGTGCAAATCGTAAGTATTCCCAAAGGCATGCCCGCGCAACTGCGCTGCGTCATCGAGCAGATTCTGGCCATGATCCGACACATAAAGAACAGCCGCATCAATTTTCTTTTGCGCAACCGTTCGGATGATCTCCGATATGACCCAGTCGGTATATAGAATGCTGTTATCGTAAGCATCAACCAGCTGTTCACGGGTATTTTTACCCTCCTTGAATTTCTCGAAAGAAGGCGGATAACGACGTGAATAGTGCCAGTGACTGCCTTTGGTATGTAACACCACAAACAGCGGTTCAGCAGGCGACTTGTTTTCTATGATCGTACGGAATTCGTCCACCAGCACAGAATCACGTGCCCGGTCAAAATACTTACGCTGCTTAGCTTCGGCAGCAACATGCTGAATCATCCCGCCCCAACCGTCCGCCTCCTGTACCGACAACCAGTAGGTTTTAAATCCGGCCTGGTTAAACACACTGATGATGGTTCGCTCCGAGAGCAGCGTGTTCCAGTCTTTGATCGAGTTCAAACTCAGCATGGAGAGGACTGAAGCCTCTGTGTGCGGTGCGTTGGCCAGCAAATCAGGAAGCGGAACCACACCCGCTATAGCCTGCAAACGTGGCGTCGTGTCTCTGGCGTAGCCCATCAAACCCCAGTTGTGCGGTCGAGATGACTCACCGATCACCCAGACAAAGATGCTGTCCGGTGAAACACCGGAAGCGGAAACATGGGCGAACGAATGGCTTTTCCTTTTTTCAACAAACATTCTCGACTCATGCTTAAGGATCAACGCCAGCCCCCCCTGGAAAATCCCACCCATCGGCGAGCCCAGTTCTTTGCCCAGCACATCAAGTGCAGCAAAACGGAATGAGTCCTCGTTACGGTATGTGCTTGCGAACTGCGCCGAGTAGGTCAGCAGCAAAACCAGGGCGCTGATGCCGGCGACCCGGTTTCGCGGTGGGAGAGGAAGACGTCGTAGAGCAAAAAGACCCGACAGATAGACTGCCGCCATCACCATCAGTGAATTCAGGATGGGCTGCAGAAAGGTGGCGGCGAATTCGCCCGCTTCAGAGTAATCGGTGAGTAAAATCCCGAAGTAGGCGCTCGACAAGCGGTTACCGTAATTGAACAGCATGAATAGATCGGCAGCCGTCAATAGATACAGCGGGAACGCCAGCAGATGCAGCACCAGGGGTCTAATTCGCAGGCTGCTGAACAAGCTGACCCACAGCGCCGAGGTAAACACATTGAAGAGAAAAAGAATCTCAAACCAGTCACGCCCATTTTTCAGCAAGAAGGGCTGCAGCATCAACGGAGACAGCAGATAGCCCCATAGCGCGAGGTGAACCACATGCCGTAACTGAATTCTCATCTCTCTTTCGCTTTTATGAAGCGCACCTGAGCAATTTTCCGGCTATTGATGGACGGAACCCACCGATATTTTTCTGACCGCGCTACAATAACAAAGTTTTATATCTTCTTGTATTTTGGTCTCAATGTTTGCTTATTGGCAGAAAAATTCCAACCAAATTAGAATAGCCTGAGGCAAGTATCCATGCGCGACACTTCTGAATCCTCCAGCCTGGGTGCCGGCCTCATTGTCTGGGTGGCAACTTTTCCCGCGTGCTGGATGATTTTTCAGGGGATCACCCATAGTACAGGCTTAACTCTGGTTTTTTCGGTCTTTGCATCACTCGTCGCCTTTGATATGGGTCGTCGTTCATTGAAGCTGGCGATTGTTATCATTAGCATAAGCGTCTTTGCTCTCCTGCTGCAGGGGTTGTATCTCATTATCATCTGACCGCCAAACGAGGCTTCAACCATGAACAACTCGCGCCACCTGATGATTTTTCGGGCTTACAGCATCGCTGACATGCTCGCCTTGGCCTGCGCCTGGCTCCTTGCGGCAAAGATTTCCGGCTACGTTCTCGCCGGCTTTACCCTGCAGGACATGCTCGAGATGCGCTTCTCCGTGGTCAACGCTTTCGGCGGGCTGCTGCTAATGGGCATCTGGCTGGCGCTCTTCCGGTCACAAGGGCTGTATTTTCTGCCACGATCAAAAAGTCAATTCGCCGCGATTCGCTCAATTGGCATTGCCACCGGCATCGGCACCATTCTTTTTGCCGCCGCCGGACTGCTCTTCCACATCACTCTGTTCAGTCCGATTTTTCTCGTCGTTTTCTGGCCGACGGTCATTCTTTTCACCCTGCTCTTTCGGCAGAGCATGCGGCGTTTGCTCGGTCGCCTGCACGTCGGCGATCACAACCGAAGAAACATCGTCATCCTGGGAACTAACCAGACCGCCTGGGAGTACGCCCAGCGCATCCGGGAAGATGCCGAGCCGGCCTACCAACTCGTGGGTTTTATTGACGACATCGTGGTCATTTCCGATTTTCAGGGTCAATACCTGGGTCAGTTTCGTGAATTCTCTTCCTTGCTCGACACCCACGTGATCGATGAAATCGTCGTCGCCATGCCGATTCGATCGTGTTCTAGCTCCATTCAGGAAGTGATCGATCAGGCGCATGAACGAGGCATCGCCGTCCGCTTCCCGATGTCACAGATTTTCAGCGGCATGACCCGCAACGAGGTCTGGCGCGTACGAATGGAAGCCAGCCTGCGCTCGGATGGCAATTTCACCCATGACCTTCTCGTGTATTCAGGGCATGAAGTCGGTATCCGCTATCTGATCAAGCGGCTGTTTGACATTATCGCCTCGGCGATTGTCCTCACCTTGATTTCTCCGATCATCGGACTGGCCGCGCTGGCAATTTATGCCAGCTCCGGGAAACCGATTTTTTTCGTTCAGGATCGCTACGGCTATAACGGACGGGTGTTCAAGCTTTACAAGCTGCGCACCATGATTGTTGAAGCCGACGCCATGCAGGAAGAACTGCGAGCCCGGAACGAGCGTGATGGCGCTGCCTTCAAGCTCAGCGACGACCCCCGCGTCACGCCGCTGGGACGCTTCCTGCGCAAGACGAGCATTGATGAATTGCCACAGCTGTTCAATGTCATTATCGGCGACATGAGTCTGGTCGGTCCACGTCCGCTGCCGCTTGCCGATTACCGGCGAATGAACAAGACCTACCACCGGCGCCGCCTCAGCGTCCTCCCCGGAATTACCGGCCCGTGGCAGATTTCAGGCCGGGACAGTGTTTCATTTGAAGAGTGGATGCAGATGGATCTCGACTATATCGACGATTGGCGCCTGTCGACCGATCTGAAAATTCTGCTACTGACGGTCCCTGTCGTACTGTTTGCACGCGGATCAAAATAGCGAGGCCAATCGCACGCTTATGCATTTGTGCTGCTCAAGCGTCCAGCACTGCCAGTGCGGCACGACAGGCTATTTTTTTTCAACAAACCATTCAGAAAATTTCTGGAAAAACCCTTCTGGGGAAAGCCACTCGACCCATACCTTGCGGCATGTCTCCTGCAATGTGATGAAGGCTTCTGGTGTTAATGCGGAATGGAAATCGGCGATGATCTGCCCAATGTTTTTTACTTCATCCGCTTCGACCCACACGCAGAAAGATTTCCAGTCCAGCCGGTCCTGAAAAGGAAGAACACAGTCGGTATTGATAAACACCGGTATCCGTCCGCTACACAAGGTCTCGTAAAGCCGGTACGAAAAATTACCCTGCCCGCGTGCACAAAGAATGTAGTCACTTTCACGGATATTGGCCAGCAAGTCCTGACGTGCGCGCATTTGTTTCTCTACACAGCGCAAGTCAAAATATCCATTTCCGAACTGGAAATTTGCCGTGACCCGGTCACTTTTGAGCAAGGCTCGGCACGCCATGGCGCGAATATGAGAGGGGTCGAGTCCGGGAAATGAACCTTCTTCCAGTCGTCGCTGTTGAATTCCTCGCTTCTTATCGCTCGGTCCGAACAGACTCAGCGCGCTATGCACCAGTCTGCGTGGCAGTAATTTAACTCGCTGGATCAGACGAAAAGGGCCTGGTTGTCCACAGAATCCGACCACCGGACGCGCATTCTTTTCCCTGACGGGCAACATGGCGTCCCAGTATTCACTCACAAAGTCCTCGCTCCAGGCGGGAATGGCATACTCCCCGGGATGCGTTTTCGTCCGTTCGAGCGAAGTGCGAAAGATATGGCAATGAGGCACCTCAAGCGGTTCCGCCGAATCGCCGATAAAGAACAGCACGCAGGGCTTTCCGGCCTGATAAGCCTGCTCGACAAACCTCAGCGCACCCTCTTTCATCGCTGACCAATTGCCGTCTTCCGCCGGGACAACGGCCAGATCGCAATCCTCCAGCGAGGTCATTTCGAACCATTGCCCGCCGACTTCGGACCATTTGTTATAGCGCGGAAGTTGAGGACCAATCCAAGGCTTTTGCACAACTCCCCAGAATGGGAACAAGATCTGGGCATGCCTTTGTCCGGGAAGGAGAAAAGACTTGTCCGAATAAATCTTCAACTTTCGATGCGTGGTCATGTTCGATTCACGAAAACCCTCAGGGGCTGATTATCGGCACTCGCGTACTTGACGTTTCACACGGGCAGTGTTTCAAGGAAACCCTTAAACCGCAAGCTATTTTTTTCCAGATCATAACTCTCGGCAATGATGGCGCGCGCCCGAGCGGTCATATCTTGCCAAGAGACCCCGCCGTGGGCAAACCGCTCGATGGCATCAGCCAACGCCAGTGAGTCTGACGGCGGAACCAGCATTCCGGCATCCTGCACCAGTTCGGGAATCGCCGCAATGGCTGTGGCTACCAAGGGAATGCCGGCACGCATCGCCTCCATGAGAACGACCGGCTGACCCTCGGTAATGCTGCACAGAACGAACAGATCGGTGTCGCGGTACATTTCCAGGACTTGGTGATGAAAACGCGGACCGAGCAGGCGTACGCAGGACTCTAGCCGACTCTCCCGAATCCGGGTTTCCAGAAACTCTCGCTTATCACCCTCGCCGACGATATCGCAGAGAAATTTAACCCCTCGCGCCTGAAGAATGGCGCAGGCATCAATCAGAAAATGCTGCGCCTTGTGATTGGACAGTCGTCCGACGGTCAGAAGTCGAAGCACTTCGGCCCTACCCGTCGAGTGCTGCACATTTTCCAGAGGAGGAATTCCCATCGGAATGATGGCCAGATGCCGCGGCCGGACTTTCGGAAAATGAGTCTGAAGAAAGTCGATGTTGAAGCGCGAGATCGACACCAGGGCGTCGGCACTGGAGAGCTTCGTTTCGAGATCGGGAGGATTATCAAAAATCAGGTCCGAGCCATGCAGCGTCAAAGAATACGGAACCGAATCGAGCCACTGGGCCCACAGGGCGACACCGGCAGCACCGTAGGTAAAATGGGCATGGATGTGCAGATGCGGCCGATGGGCAAAGCGTCGCAACAGGATGGCCGCCCCAGTCATCTGGGAAAGCGAGACAATCAGCCGCTCGTCGAGGAATGGTGCGGAGAACAGTGCCTTCAGATAGCGCCAGGGGCGCTTCAAGAAGATACGACCATGAGCCGCCAGAATCTCGGCCAAACCCGCTGCACACAGATAATGGACTTGGTTCTGGATATCGCGCATGCGCGGATGAACCTCCGTCGCCTGCGGCTTATGGTTCGAGGCGATGTCAAACTCAAGTCCCGCCGACCTTAGCGCTTGAAACTGATCATAGACAAAGGTCTCGCTGAGGCAGGGAAAAACGGAATTCAGGAAAACGATGGAGCGCTTCAAGTCATAACCCTCAACAAAGCATCACCCGACCGTGCCGACCCGGCACGCTTGTGATATGGTTCAGGAACAAGAAAAACACGTTCTGGATCAGGGCATTTCGTCAATTTCGAGGAGACATCAGTTTGTCAGATTTACTTATTGCGCTGGCAATCTGGAGTTGTTTGCTGCTCTCCGGCCTGCCCTTATTGTATCTGCTTGCCACCACCTTGGCAGCGCTCTCCCCTAGGCTCCCCTACGGCCCAGAAGATCGCTTCCGCCGCATCGTCATACTGATCCCGGCGCACAATGAATCGCTGCTGATTTCCGGAACGGTGAAAGATGCGCTGCTGCAGAATTATCCGAATGGAAGCAGCGCGGTGTTTGTCATCGCCGACAACTGCAGCGACGATACCGCCGAACTGGCCCGCCAGGCTGGCGCTCGCATACTCGAGCGCCAAGGCAACCCGGGCAAGGGACAAGGCCTTCACGAAGCTCTCGAACTGCTCATGCAAGAAGACTGGGACGCCTTTGTGGTCATGGATGCCGATTCCCGTTTGCATCGTGACACGCTGAAGTCGATCAACGCGGCGCTGGCCGATGGCTCGCGTGCCCTGCAAATACGTTACGGCGTACTCAATCCGACCGACTCCATCCGCACCTATGCCATGGAATTATCGACCGCCTCGTTCAACGCCCTCCGCCCTCTCGGAAAATCCGCGCTGGGAATTTCTGCGGGAATCAACGGCAACGGTTTTTGCATCACCCGTCAAACTGTCAAGACAGTCCCCTATCTGGCGCATTCGATTGTCGAAGACATTGAATACCACATGCTCTTGCTCAAGGCCGGCATTCGCGTCGATTTTCTCGACCAGGTCTGGGTCAAGGCGCAGATGCCCATCGGTGGACGCGGCTCGGAGGTTCAGCGCGTCCGCTGGGAACGCGGTCGGGTCGCCACCATTCGCACCTACGCGCCGGGGCTTTTTCGCGATCTGCTACAAGGCCAGCGGCGTGCGCTCGATGGTCTGATCGACGTACTCATGCCACCGGTCAGCCTGGTTTTTCTCGGCCTGATGCCAGCACTGGCTTGTGGCAACATCGCGCAGCGCAGTGCAGCGCTTGCTGGCATCGCCATTCTCGCCGGGCACTACCTGCTGGCCGCCTGGCGCTATGGCAGCTTTAAAGGCCTGCTGCTGCTTAGCGCTTACATACCGTGGTACGTGCTCTGGAAAAGCTATATTGTCATCGCCTCGATGATCACTGAAAAAAATCTGCCCTGGGTGCGTACAGATCGGCACAAGCATGATGACTAGTAGTCAGTCACGTAGGTTTGTGTTGATGCAGAGGTGTGCAACCGCGCCCTGGCGCGATGCGAACCGCAGCCATAGCGGGTCTATGGCAAGGATGAGCGACAAAGCGAATGGGGATGCGGGGCGTGCCGAACAGTGCAGAATCTGCGTGACTGATTACTAACCTCAAACGGGGATGACCCAAAGAATTTCAAGAGCACAGCCATGAACATCAAGAAACTTTCGCTTTTCCCGCGCCTCAACCGCTTCAATGTGGCGATCCTTATTCTCGCTTTTTCGCCCATCGTCCTTTCGGCTTGCCTGCCGGATATCAAGGAAAGCAAAAAGCAGGTAGCACGGCTCATCAATCAACGTGATTCTTCCTCTACCCCTAAACTGGATGAAACTTACCAGCCCAAGGATATTGACCGTCTATTCATCAAGGCCGGAGAGCCTCAGATCGGATTGGTGGCACCGACCATCCTGGCCGTTCCCATTCTTGATGGAAGAGTTATGCATGGGATACAGGAAGCTTACGTAGCCAAAACGCTGGATTACGTCAGCACCAAGGAAGGCGGATCAACGCACTGGTTGATCAGGAATGCCGAGAAAGTTGGCGCGCTGGTGGGTCCGAACCGTTCAACTCTGATCCATTTTGACCAGGTCGCAGACCGTCTGCCCAATCGCGACTGGCTTGACACCCCAGGCAGCTATGAAGTGACTTCGCCTACCGATGCCGCTTTTGCCAAGCCGCGCGCTCCCTCACAAGTGGACCGAAAAACGCGCCCTATCGATTTGGCTGAAACGGCACCCGATACGTATTCACCTCCGCCTCAACTGCACACGGTTTACCTGCGCTTCGATACCCCGTTTCGCGAAGGGCAGGAATACCGCGTTCGTATCCATGGCGGGAAACTTCCCGACCAGGTGTTTCGTTTTAACAGCGAGCAGACGCGCAGCGAAGCGCTGCACGTTAACACGTTGGGCTTTCATCCCGCTGATGGGAAAAAGATCGGGTTCCTCTCCGCCTGGCTAGGCAGTGGTGGCAGCCTTTCTTTCCCGGCAGATCAGGCCTTCAAAGTTGTCGTCGACGGAACCGGGGAAAGCGTATTTGAGGGCAAGGCCAGTCTATCTCTGAGCGCCACGTTGGGCGAAGACCATCAGTACCGCAATTTCAGCGGCACCGACGTCTATCTGCTCGATTTCTCGTCATTCAAACGGGTCGGACGCTTCCGGCTGGTCGTCCCCGGCGTCGGCTGTTCGCACTCTTTCGTGATTTCACCGGATGTCTGGAGCAGAGCGTTTGCCACCAATACCAAAGGGCTTTATCACCAGCGCAGCGGCATCGCCCATGAGGGCATCTTCTCATCGCTGAGAAGGCCCCGCGACCTGCACCCGGCCGACGGCGTCAGGATTTACCAGAGCAGCTGTTCGTTAATGGACAGCCGCAACGGCCTGAATATCAGCGGCGAAAAAGACAATTTCACCTGCCTGACCCAAGGCCGTTCACCGACTCTGGTCCCCGAGGCCTGGGGGGGTTACCACGACGCCGGCGACTGGGACCGACGGATCCAGCATCTTGATGCCTCGCGCAATCTGATCGAGCTGTATGAACTTTTCCCCGAGACCATGCACACGGTGGTGCTCGACATTCCTGAGTCAGGCAACGCCCTTCCTGATGTTCTTGATGAAGTTATGTGGAGTATGGATGTCTTTCGCCGCCTGCAAACTGCTGATGGTGGTATCCGCGGCGGCATCGAGTCCTCTGACAACCCGCACCCAGGGGAGTCCAGCTGGACCGAATCGAACATGCTCATGGTCTACGCGCCGGACATGTGGTCAAGCTACCTTTATGCAGCCGATGCCGCGCGCCTCTCAATGCTCCTCAAACCGCTCGACGCCAAGCTGTCTGCCGACTACGAAGCCAGCGCGTTAAAGGCGGTAAACTATGCCGAGAATTCCTTCAAGCAACAGGGGGGCCGCCCGCTGCCCTATCAGGTGAATGATGCCAGGAATCTTAGCGCAGCTGCACTCTACAAGCTCACCGGGCTGAAAGAATGGCACCAGATCTATCAACAGACCAATCGCATCAGCGACGGCGAGCTGCGTTTGCACAAAACGCCTCAGCGTGAGGATAAATCCGGCTGGAATCAGCAGAGCGCCGCCTTTCTTTACCTCACCATCAAGAACCGTCCGCTTGACCCTAACGTCAAAGACAATTTGCTCAAGGCCTTTACCAAAGTGGCGAATGATGCACTCAAACGCATCAGCCGCACCGGCTTCCGTTGGCTCAAAGAAAGCGATGACGAATGGGTCGGCTGGGGGACCCTCGGGGCCTCACAAGCTGGCGTTTTGCTGCGAGCAAATTACCTGACCGGAGACAAACGCTATCTCGATGCCGCGATCGAAGCCTCGCAGTTTGCGCTGGGTGCCAACCCGCTCAATATGAGCTTCACCACCGGGCTGGGCAGCAATACGGCCAGGCGCTTGTGGGTCATCGATGCACGCGTCACCGGCCAGGAAGCGCCTGAGGGTATTACCGCGTACGGACCGATTGATCCGGTGCATCTCAAGGACAACTGGAATTTCAACAAGAGCTTCGCACCTTACGTCTATCCCAAGGCCTCAAACTGGCCGGCTAACGAAAACTATTTCGACGTTTATGCCATCTACCCGATGAACGAGTTCACTATTTCTGAAACTATCGCGCCGAACATCTACGTCTGGGGTTATCTCAGCGCCGTCTATCCAGCACTCAACTCGGGGAAATGAGAGTTATGGCGTTCGGCTATCTGACACTTTCCTGCATGATTTTTTCGACCAACAGCCGGGCTCCGGTATTTGACAAATGTGATTCGTCGAAATACAGCGGCACACCATTCATTTGTGTGAAGCATTGTCCGCGCTCAGCGCTATTGCACAACACTTCGGTAGTATAAACACGGGCGAGATTGGGCTGAACACCGATCGCATCGTATCGATCGGTGAAATATCTCACTCTCTTCTCGAAAGCTTGCTTGCCCTCAACAATCATTTCATGCTGACCACCATAGAACCAGAGGTTCTTGGCCATGTAATCCGAGACATAAACCTTATAGACTGGTATCGGATAGACCAGAATGACCTTCTTTCCCATATTCAACAAGGCAACGATTGATCTTAGGTGTGCTTCGAACGCAGAAAAATTCTGCTCTGTCGGCTCAGCCAAGGGGTTGTCTTTTCGCGATACGAATATATAGGTTTCAACAGGGGTTCTTAAAATCTCTTTTTCAATTTCTTTCTGGTACAAATTGCATTCCAGAGCCTCCCGAATTCTGGGAGACAATGGCATATTGATAAATTGCGGGCAGGCGGGTTTGACATACGGGATGAAGCTGAGTCGATTTCTTGCAAAGGCCTCAGACAACTCGTGAGTAATCGCCTGCGCATGACTATCTCCGACCAAGGCGACTTTGGGCAGAACGGATTTATCTCCCTGTATGCATTCCCGAACATGAAAGCCATCGGCATGCAATTTGCAACCCGCCTCAGTGATTTGTTTTTCGTGTTCTCTGACGATGTGTGCCGATAAAGCGTCTGCAGGCAGCCGACTCTCAAACCCGTCGCTGAAATGACCGGCCAGACCTAGCGCTATAAACAAGCAACTGAACGCCGCGCCATAACCAAACACCTGGCTCCGAGTGAAACGATTCCGGTCTCGGAAGGGTTTTTCTACTGCTCTCCAGCTCACATACGCAAGCAGAAACGTCAGCACGATGAGTGCCAGCACGACGCCAATATCCGGTTCGAACAAGCTTCTGTGTTTCGCAAAAGCAAACAGAGGCTGGTGCCACAGGTAGGCGCTGTAGCTGATCAGACCCAAACCAACAAGTATCTTGCTCCCTAAAAACCGGCCAATCCAAGTCTCCGGCGTTGCGTATAAAATTACCAGCCCGGTACCAATCGTCGGCAGCAGCGCATAGACGCCTGGAAACGGTGTATTCCGGTCGAATGCCAAGACCGAATAGGCAATTAGCATGACTCCTAATACGCCGGCGAACTGGCTTCGAGTCTTGTTGTTTTCATCTGCCAGATAAAAAGCGATCAACACACCGACCACCAGTTCCCACAGGCGTGTCGGCAATAGCAAAAAGCCAAACTCCGGCTTGAGCAGTGAAAACCATTGCGCAGCGGCCAGACTCACTAATGCCGTAGCAGACAGCAATGCAATCATCCAGCGCTTGCCTAGACTCCAGGCGAGCATGATGAAGATAGGGAAAAGCACATAGTATTGCTCTTCAACCGCTAGGCTCCAGGTATGCAAAAGTGGCTTGATTTCCCCGTCAAAATATCCGCTGGTTAAGTAGAAAAGGACATTCGATGAGAATGTCGATACAGCCACCAGACTGGCAGAAAACCTTCTCATTTCGTTGGGGAGCAGCCACATCCAGGCCAGAGGCAAACAGACCAGCATGACGAAGAACAACGCAGGCAATATGCGCCGCACTCTGCGCTCGTAAAAGCCAACAAGCGTGAAAGTGCCGGCTTCTTTTTCGGCAAGAATTATCGAGGTGATCAGGTAACCGCTGATGACAAAGAAGACGTCAACACCAACGTATCCGCCGCTAAACGCTTGAAATCCGGCATGGAAAAAGATGACCGGAATGACAGCCAAAGCCCGTAGTCCGTCTATCTCTCTGCGGTATTCCATGGATGACGGTCTATTCGAGCGGAGGGGGTTAGTTTAGGATCGGCAGATACTTGAACCACAGCGAGTTAGCAACAGCCTGGGCTTCTCCCTGGCTGACAAACGGCCCGACAAACAGCCGATGTAGCTGAACGCCTTGTTCATTGACCGGCACCAGTTCGGCTCCGCTGAAACTTCGCTTGATCGCATCCAGATTCATACGGGCAAATTCAAGCTTGTCGAACGAACCGAAAAAGACGTAGTAGCGCCCTTGTCCATCCTTGACTACCAAACTTTCACGGGAAAAAATTGGCAGCTGCACCTTGGTTCCGGCAGGTAAATTGTCGAGAGAATCGAGTTCCGGATTGGCGGCGGCGATCAGATCGCGCACCGTTTCATTCCATGCACCATAGTGCCGATTTGCCACTGCACTGAGCAAATTCTTGGGGCCCACTTTTTCTTCGCGTGATTTCAGTGGATTATTCTTGCTGCCTGGAAGCTGCAGCGTAGTGACAGCGGATGAAGGCGTCTGTGTCGCTGCAGGCCTAGTGCTTTGAGCCAGAGCAGGCTCGCTGCTCAAGGGTTGCGCCTCGGTCGCTCGAACAGCCTGAGCTGCCATTGTTTTCGGCTTGCCATCTTCCATGACAACTGGTTGAGAACCAGCCCCCTGCGGCAAAGTGGCCTCAGCCGGTTGAACCGATTTGGGCTTTGGTGCTTCCGTTTTGAACGGATTCTGCATTGACGACAGCATCCCGCCCCGTGGCTGGGTTTCTCCCTGAATGTACCAAAGCACCAGGGCACCGAGGCCCCCGCCGATCAACAGAGTGAATAGAATACCCCTGAATCCGGAACCCCGATGCGCATCTGTTCGCTGCTCGAACTGACGCGAACTGCCCGGCGCCTTGTCGGCCGTGCTGGCAAAAGGCAATTCAAAAACCTGTGGGCCCGGAGCCGCACCCACTCCCGCGTTTACAGGAGCGGGCTGAGGAAACAATGACGAAAAAGGCATCGCCGGAATTTCTGGCGGTGGCGGTGGCGGTGGCGGTGGCGGTGGCGGTGGCGGTGGCGGTGGCGGTGGCG
>JBAXHE010000032.1:0-30520 GCA_037139055.1 Betaproteobacteria bacterium
GAGCAAAACATCCTGTCCAGACATCGGCTTAACCGGGTTATCCCGCATTTACCCACAGGCTTATCGGTCGGTTCTGTGGAGAAGACTTCAGACTGAAGAAATGTTCAGATGGGAGTTTTGTGTTTCATCTTCTGCAACAGATGCAGCACGGTCGAGCACAACACATCGGCAGTCACTGGCTTGCCGATATGCGCATTCATACCGGCGGCCAGGCAGATATCCCGATCCACATTGAAGGCGTTTGCTGTCACGGCAAGAATAGGAACATCGGACATGCCAGGTAACTGACGAATCGCTCGTGTCGCCTCCAGCCCGCCCATGACGGGCATCTGCATATCCATCAGAATCAGATCGTAGCCGCCATTGCGCGCCATATCGATGGCCACCAGGCCATTGTGCGCAACTTCGACCAGCAGACCTGCCTCTTCCAGCACCATGCGGGTGACTTCCTGACTCACCGGATCATCTTCTGCGACCAGCACGCGGATTCCAGAGTAGAAACGCGCCAGCCGTTCAGTCGGTGATTCTGCCTGCGCATGCTTTTCGGGTTGTGGTGCATCGACAGCCAGACGCAAGCGAGCCGTGACCCAAAACGTACTGCCGACACCAACCTGGCTGATTACGCCGGCATCGCCCCCCATCAGTCGCGCAAGGCGCCTGCAGATACTCAGGCCGAGACCGGCTCCGCCATATTTTCGTGTCGATGAGCCGTCAACCTGGGTGAACGCATTAAATACGATCTTCTGCTGCTCTTTGCTCAGACCGATTCCCTGATCCTCGACCTCGATGCGCAGCAGCAGAGCATCAGTAAATTTTTCGACGGCACAGGCACGAAGGATGATCTGGCCATGATCAGAGAACTTGATGGCATTGCCAATAAAATTGAGCACGATCTGCTTCAGGCGCATAGCATCGCCGCACAGCAGATCGGGCAATTGCGGCGCTGGCTCAATCTCTGCGGAAAGACGCAAGCCCTTCTCCTGCGCCATGCTGTCGCAGGCCCCCAGACTCTCGAAGATGACTTGCGCCAGCGAGAAGTTTCTCTCCTCCAAGGTTAGGCGATCGGCTTCGATCTGGGATATGTCGAGAATGCTGTTGATCAGTTCGAGCAAATGCCTCGATGAAGCCAGACTCTGGTTCAGAAACTCTATCTGTTGAGGATCCTTTGCCCGGCTTCGCGCCAGCTCGGTCATTCCCATGATGCCGTTCATCGGGGTACGCAATTCGTGACTCATGGTGGACAGAAATATGCTCTTGGCACGACTGGCTGATTCAGCAGCCTCTTTGGCGATGGAAAGTGCCAGGGTCCGTTCGGAGACCATGTCTTCCAGATGCGCCTGGTATTTTCTCAATTCTGCTTCGGTCCGCTTCAGCTCGGTCAGTTCAACATCGACACGATACATTTCCGGCCGCCCGGATGCGTCCGCCAGCAGGGTATAACTGGAAAAAACGCTCACCGTTGTCCCATCTTTACGCTGCATGAGCGATTCACCCGAAGGCAGTACCGGACCTCCGCCCATCCATGCACTGACAGCAAAAAACACGTTACGGCGCAGGGCTTCAGGAACGATCAGATCGAGCATGTCTTGCCCGGTGGCTTCGGCCGCAGTATAGCCATAAAGCCGCTCACTCGCGGCATTCCAGGCGATCACGCGGCGAGCCGCGTCATACCCCTGAACGGCGACGTTGGGAATATTCTCAAACAGATTACGAAAACGCGCCTCGCTGGCGCTCAGGGCCAGAGTTGCCGCCTTCAACGCGCGCAGCGGAATCAGCTTGATCACGACATAGGCCATCGCACCAAATAACAAGCCGATCAGCGCGCTCGCCAGCGTCTTCCAGAGCATCGAGCGCAACGAGCCGGTAACAGCAATCTTGCCCACCTCGCGCCCGCCGTCGTACAGCGCGTAAGAGCGAGTCAGCACAGGCCGGAGCGGGTTATCGCCGACGTGCAACACAACGCTATGGCTTTGATCAATAACCTGCACGATTTCAGTTTTCAGGAGCACAGGCTCATGGGCAATCAACCCCTGCATACGATTCTCGGCATACATCCAGGTATCGGGATTGCTGGCGATCGTTTCGCTCAGCGTTGCGGCCTTGACCTTGGCCTTGAAGTCAAGCGAATCGGCATAATCGAAGTAGGAAACCAACCAATAGCCCAGAGGAATGGTCAGCGCCAGAAGCAGCGACAGCCCCAGCGCGAAGCGCTGGAGACTGCGTTCCAGCTGCTCATAATAATTCATCATAACGAAGCCATCATGGAACCGTATGCCCGATGTTTTCGAGAATTTTTCTCCCCTGAGGCGACTTCACAAAGCCGATAAAATCCTGAACCGCCGGCGAGGGATTCTTTGGCAAAACAAAGTTGAAATGTTTAATCAAGGAATAGCGCCCGGAGCGCATGTTTTCAAGGCTCGGCTCGACACCCTCCAAAGCCACCGCTTTCAAGCGACGCTTCTCTGAACGGATCAGGGCAATGGTCGTCACGCCCAGACTGCCGGAAAGATTCTCCATCTTGTCGGCGGCCTCCTGATCATTGAATCCGAAAATCATCCCCGGTCGCTGACTGGCGATGTTCACTGCATTGGCCATCTCGGGCGAAAGCTGCATGATCTGACGGGTATTATCATCTCCCGGCTGGCGCAGCACTAGGCGGATCACGGTCCCGTCAGGCCACTGGGTGAGCTTGCCACTGTAGATATCGGTGATCTGCTGCAAGCTCAGCGAGCTGAATTTACTTTTTTCCTGAACCGCAAATACCGTTGGGCTACGGGCGTATTCGATTGCCGTCAGCCCGCTTCCGGTCTCCTCCTCGGTCAGTGCGCGCGAAGATAGGCCAATCTCGAGTGCGCCCTTGGCTACTGACTTGATGGCCCCGCTGGTACCGATACTGCTGAGGATCAGCGGTTTAGATTCCGGGTGGCTCTGGGCATATGCTTCAGCCAGAAGGCGCATGGTCCCCAGGGCATTGCCGGTGCCTCCGATGCGGAGTTCAGCTGCACCAACCGTCAAAGGCGCGTAAAAAAAAGTCGCTGCAACTACCGCAATGACGCGACGGAGAATGTCTGCTCTCGAAGCTCTCAACCCCATGGCCAACTGTCCTCTGCTTGTAACATGGACCTGTTATTCGCGGGCATTGGATCAATCAGAATGGGATACAGACGCCCCTCACCCTGCCGCGACCTTACGATCTACAGCTCACAATTCTAGCACTCCAGATATTCCATATAACAATTATTCTGGACGACCCTGCAAGGTTTCAAATTATGGGATTGACGCCAATATGGAAGAGGGAAGAGGCAGTCGGTGTATAGTTCCTGTGTTATTTTATTTTTCCGCAAGTGCTTTGCAGAAAAGCCATTTCGCCCTCCCCCCTATCCCTCTGGTGACACATGAACCGACTCATCGCCGAGCTGCAGCGACTCTATTTCCTTCACGACCAGCAATGGCATCTCCTGGAAACTGACAATGCAGATGGATTCGGTGCCCTTGCAGAATGCATCATCACTGATGAAATCGTGGCCTGCAGCCTGGCCGGAGAACTCAACGCTGCGATTGATCTGGTCGGCGCGGACGGCCAAGTCCGAGCCATGGTGGTCGATTTTTCAAGAGCTACTGACTGGGAACAGGTGGCCCGGCTATTTAACGAGATACAGGAACACCTCGAATTGCCGGCTCCAGCCATCTCGGTTTCCGCAAAGGCCGGTTATCAGCTGTGGCTATCGCTTGCCGAGAGCGTACCGGCAGCCCAGGCGGAAGCATTCCTGAATGAACTCTGCCTGAAGTACCTGAGGGAAATCCCGCGCAGCCAGTTGCGGCACCTCCCGCAGTCCAACGAACCCGTTTCTGCAGATGGACGTCTACTGCCGCTGGCCCCTGCACTCGATCGCCGCACCGGAAAATGGTCAGCTTTTATCGACCCCACCATGGGCAGCATGTTTACCGAGGCGCCCGGACTCGAAATGGCGCCCAACCTGGATAGACAGGCCGACATTCTTTCGAGGCTGAAGTGCATTAAAGCGGAAGAATTCCAGAGAGCCTTGAGCCGCCTGCAGACAGAGGCGAGTGCCAGTCCGACTGAACCGGCGCCCGTAAAACTCAGCCCCGATTCGCCAAACACTTGTTCGACGCTGAGTATCGGCAATGACTTCAGCGACCCGAAAAGCTTCCTGCTGGCGGTGATGAACGATCCGTCGGCAACAACGGGCCAGCGGATTAACGCCGCCAAGGCCCTGTTACCTTACTTTGAGATCACCCGCCCCTGAACTCGAAGCGTTTTCCGCGCGAAATCTCAGACCGCGGCCAACGCCTGTTTCAGATCGTCGATCAGATCGTCAATATGCTCGATGCCTACCGACAGGCGAACCGTATCCTCAGTGACCCCGGTGGCTTCCAGCTCGGTCGGAGACAGCTGGCGGTGAGTGGTCGACGCCGGATGGCACGCCAGCGACTTGGCGTCACCAATATTGACCAGTCGGGTGAATAGCTTCAGCGCATCCTGAAAGCGTGCGCCGCCTTCAAGTCCACCCTGAACCCCGAAGGTCAGGATGCCTGAAGGTTTTCCGCCCATGTATTTCTGCGCCAGGGCATGATCACGGTGATCGGGCAGTCCGGCGTAATTGACCCATTTTACCTTGGCGTGAGTCTTCAGATACTCGGCGACCTTGCGCGTGTTCTCGGTGATGCGATCCATGCGCAGGGCCAGTGTTTCAATGCCCTGCAGGATCAGGAAGGCATTGAAAGGACTGATCGCCGCACCAGTATTGCGCAGCGGAACCACACGGGCACGACCGATGTAAGCCGCTGCACCGAGCGCTTCGGTATAGACGACGCCGTGGTAGGACACATCCGGCTCGTTCAGACGCTTGAAGCGTTCCTTGTGTTCAGCCCAGGGGAACTTGCCGCTATCGACAATGATCCCGCCGATCGAGTTGCCGTGGCCGCCAAGATATTTGGTCAGCGAATGCACGACAATGTCGGCACCAAATTCAATCGGCCGCAGCAGATACGGTGAAGGAACGGTGTTGTCGACGATCAGCGGAATACCATGCTTGTGGGCGATGGAGGCAAACTTCTCGATGTCGGTAATATTGCCCAGCGGATTGCCAATCGACTCAACATAGACGGCCTTGGTCTTTTCGTCGATCAGCTTCTCGAAGGAATCGGGATCACGGTAATCGACAAAACGCACCGAGATGCCGAATTGCGGCAGCGTATGGGCGAACAGGTTGTAGGTTCCGCCATAGAGCGTCGACGAAGAAATGATGTTATCGCCGGCCTCGGCGATGGTCATGATCGCATAGGTGATTGCCGACTGTCCGGAGGCCAGCGCCAGCCCGGCGATACCACCTTCGAGCGCAGCCACGCGCTTTTCCAGCACATCCTGCGTCGGGTTCATGATGCGCGTATAGATATTGCCCGGCACCTTGAGATCGAAGAGATCCGCGCCGTGCTGCGTACTATCGAAGGCGTAAGAGGTGGTCTGATATATTGGCACCGCGACCGCCTTGGTCGTTGGGTCTGGGCTATAACCGGCGTGCACTGCCAGGGTTTCTAGTTTCATGAAGTGGCTCCCGAAAGAATTGAAGAATCCACTCTAATGCCCATCCTGTTCAATGTGAAATATCGAATTGTGCTTTCCATATGCACAAATGGATTAAGCGCACTGCCCGATTATTAGGCAGACAGAAAAACCCCCTTTCCAGCCAGCGATCTACCCGAGTTATCCAGTGTTTATCCACAGAGTTTCTTGAGTGTACTGTGGGTAATCATGGCCCACATCGCGACTACTGTACATTTGTACAGCTATCGTGATATTCTTGACTTATCGGCATCAACCTTTGATTTCCCCTAAGTGGAGATACGACCATGAACCACCTCCAGAAATGGTTTGAGAAAATTGCAGGCATTACCCAGGAAGAGCGAGCCCGTTGGGAACTGGCACAGGAAGTTTTTTCCAAGAAGAAAATGGACGTAGCAGCTTTCCAGAAACCGGCCTGCTGGCGTAGAAGGTCATTCTTATCTGCAACAAGGCAGAATTAATAGGCACTGAAAGCGATGCATTACTTTAGGCATAGGCATGTTAAAATTCGGCCCCGAAAATTGACTCCTCTATACGCTTAAACGAGACACCACAATGGAAATGGAAACCCTTCAGCCTGACCAAGCAAAAGCATTTCTTGAAAGCGCAAGCTACCTCGAACCCCTATCCGATATGGGAGCGCAAGCAGTGCAATTTGGCATAGACAACCTCGGGCGCGAATTCATCCTGATCGCCTCCATGGCCGGTGATGTGGCCAAACTGGGCTTCCTTTAAGGGAAAGGCTGATTCATTCCGTTCGATCTACGTCTCCCCTCAGGGGGCTTTCCTTTAGGGCACAGCTTTAGCCCAAGTGATGCTTTCTAACGTGACCGGCACTTGCTGATCGAAGTATCTTCCTGGCCACCGTCGTCGTAGCTGATATGTACCGCCAGACCGTTGCTCGTTGTAATTGTCCCGGAATAGTAGTAGCCGCCGCTCTTCCAGTTGCACTGCACCCGGGATCCAACGACCCAGTTGAGTGGCCGTATCCGAGCCTCGGGCAAATCAGCTTTATCCCCATCATCAAAAGCAACATTAAAGAGATTCCCGACCTGGCCGAGAATGCTCGCCGGATACCATAATCCGTCCCCCCACTGGTCGAGCACCCGCTTCCCGACGCTTACCGCGTTGCGCGCCTTATCCTCCTGAACCAGCCTGTCCATTCGATCACTGGCAAGGGTCGCATGGCCTCGCTTACATCTTCTGACAATCAGTTACAAAGCCCAAACACCGTTTCCGGGAGATAAGCCTAAAGTGATGACAAGACATACCACTCCACCGGAGTCTGCCCATGCTCAACCAAATAATCCAGTCCCCTTGGGCTGACCTCACCATCATTGCAGCCGCTCTAATCCTCCTATGGATCACCTCAAAGATACGCAGCCGAAATAAGCGTATAAGGGAAGATGAAGCCAGAGAAGCGCGGCTGGATAAATTCAGACCAGAACGGAAAAGACCCAAAGGGTCAGGAATCAATCCTTGGGAAGACATTATTTAACTATCAACACCCACCCAATGATTCAGCAGATAACTAATCATCCTTGGATTGCCCTTTCCTTCATTGTTATTGTTGCCGCCTTGTGGGTATCGGCGGCAATTAGGACAAGACGTGACCGAGTTCGGAAACACCGAGCCAAGGTTGATCGCAGGAATAGGCTTAGAGCAGAACGAAACCGTCGGTGGAGTGCGCGAAGCTAAACAGCATCACGAGCCTTCTGGATGGACTCGCAAGCGACAGCCATAACGTATGCTAATAAGCAAAACGGCCAACTCAGCAACCTATTGATTAGGAAAATGAATTGACCGTTTTTAATTTCTGGCGGGCCATTAAGGACAAATTTGGGCACTGGAAAACAGTATTCTCAATCAAAGAACTTTTATATAAAAAATAGATGAAAACCTCTTGGGCACACTAAAGCCAGATTCTTTCAAATTGTCTCGACTATTACTTTCCGCTCCCAAATGTTGGAGCAATCCTTAACAAACCCCATAACTTGTTAACAAAAATTAGCGTATAGCACTAAACAAATCAGATGGCTTTTAAAGGTTAGTATAGCTACATATGTGCATTGTAAACAATGCGTTACAGTTGACTCGCTCATATCTTTAGCCCATAATTTTTCCAAGGCTAGAAGTAATGGCTGAGCTGGCAATCGGCATCGCCACAAAATGTCGCCTGCCTCGGGTTAAACGATATGGAGACAATTGTGGAACGCTACGATTAACTATGCCCAATGTCGGACTAGACACCGACTTTGTGCGCGTGCAGGACACTTGCGATGGCAAAACGAAGACATCGAAGAAACCGCAAAACAGGGGCCGAGAATATCGCGCAGTACGTTTGAGCCGGTAGCCGAGAGGGCACTGATTAAAATTCCGTGTTTCGGAGCACATCACGATGGACGAGCGATATGGCGGATACCGTCACTCCACCGTGCGGAGTGACCAAAGCGTTGATCGAACAAGATGAAGATCGCCCTCTACTCTGACCTCCATAATGAATGCGGCCTGCCGTGGGAACCTCCAGACAGCGCACAACACGCCGAGGTCATCGTGCTCGCTGGGGACATTGGAAGCCACACCCATGGATTGGAGTGGGCCTCCGGGCGATTTCCCCTTCGCCCCATCGTGTATATCGCTGGCAATCACGAGTACTACGGCGCCCAACTCGGTCTGCTGTCCGAACTCCAGAAGCCCGATTGGCAACACATGGGCGTCTATTTCCTGGAACGACAGTGCGTTGAACTGGACGGTGTGCGTTTCTTGGGCTGCACACTTTGGAGCGGATTTAATCTGTATGGAGCGGATAAAATTGAGGCACCGATGAATGTCGCCAAGCGCACGATCAATGATTATTGGATGATCAATGCCCGTGGAGGGTTGCGGCTTCACCCCCGCGACACGCTACGACTTCACCAAACAGCCGTCCGCTGGCTGGACGCGGCGTTGACCAAGCCCTACGAAGGTAAGACGGTGGTTGTCTCGCACTTTGCACCGCATCGCCGGTGTATCGCAGCGGAGCACGAGGGTAGCGACGTTTCGCCGTATTTCGTTACGGATCTGGCGTGGTTGATGGAAAAACACCGGATTGACCTATGGTGTTACGGGCACACACATACGAATACCGATTTTGTGGCAGAGAACGGCTGTCGGGTGATTTCAAATCAGTTGGGCTATCAGGGTGCACGGACGCGAATGCATGGCGGCGTCCTGTTCGACACCGGGTTCCGCGATGATCTTCTGATCGAGGTTTAGGCGATTATGCGGACATTGGAGCTGGCAGCACCGGAATGGGGTGATATCGATTAGCGCCGACGCATCGTGCGTGTCCGTCGTGACAAGACTCATACATCGGATGAATCGCACGTACCGGAACAATTGAAACCACTGAACAAGAAAAGTACCTCAGAGAGATCGCTTGAAAAGCATTATGACGGCACAACGCGACGCCTGATGACCTTTTCAAGGGCTACTGCAGAAAATGGATCCAAAACCTGCCGCTCACCTGAATAGACCATCGGGCAGTAAATCGGCAAGTCAGCAGTCATAGTCCAATCTATCACCCCGAATGGCCACTTAGCACATCGGGCTACATCAGGACTGACCCAATCTGGCCGAATGGTTTGTCATGTTCAATGGCAACTTCCGATTGAAATTCAGATACTGACTTCTATCCATAAGCCAAGGTGTTTTACAAAGGCTCGAGTCTTATGCGTAGTAACTCGCAACATACTCCTCAAACCGGACCTGTGGCAGCGATTCCAATCGCTGCTGCTCGGCCAGGGAGACTTGAACGCTTTCCTTGAATTCTGCTAATGTGGCCGCGCTCAACGGCTGGGCCAGCAAGCTCTCGTGGTGTTGCCGAGACTGTTTTATGGCGAATTTGAAGAAGCCTTTGTGCTCCGTCGCAGCCGCCAGCACCTGGGCCGACGGCGTGGTCTCCGGGTAATCAATTCGTGTACGCAAACTGGACAGCGTCGTGGCGTAGGTGCTGCCGCCGTAGGCCATATCCAGCATCTGGGCAAAAGGTTGCATATCGTCAAACAAGGCGTGGGCAATGGGTCGGAACGGCTGCTCGCGGTTGTGCACAAGCAGATTCAGGTCCGGCTGTCGGCCGCGGTTAACGATGCGGGCCTTGTTTTCATCGTTCTCCCCCTGCTCGCGGGCTGTAATGGGCGGACTCTGACGAAACAGGCACATCAGCAACAGGATGTCGGCAAAAGTACTTTGCTCGGGGACAATGCCGATGTCCACGAACGGGTTCAGGTCAAACAGGCGTACCTCGACGTATTCGACACCATATTTCTTCAAGGCCAGTGCCGGGCGCTCGCCCGCCTTGCCAATGCGCTTGGGTCGAATGCCGGCATAGAATTCGTTCTCAATTTGCAGCAGGTTCGCGTTGAGTTGCTTCCAGTGGTCGCCTTCGCGCACGCCCAACTGTTCGTAGAACGGATCAGGGGTGCGAATCGCCATCTCCAGCGCCTGGGTGTACCCGGCCATTGAATTGAAACTGATGTGCAGTTTATCCTGCGCCCTGTTCTGATAGCCCAGATCACTCATGCGCAGACTGGTCGCATAGGGGCGGTACAGGGTGCCTGGTACAAGCTCCGGGATATCTGAACGGCGACCTTGCAAAAATGATTGACAGATCGCTGGCGAAGCGCCAAACAGGTAGGGAATCAACCAGCCAAAGCGCAGAAAATTGCGAATCAATCCGAAATAGCGCTCACTGACGAAGTCCTGCATGCTGCCGGTAACGGAGCAGCAGTCTTTCAAAACCACCCAGAATTCGTCAGGCAACGACCAGTTGTAGTGTGCCCCGGCAATCGTTTGCATGTGGCGCCCATAGCGAAGGCCCAGGCCTTCGCGATAGACCGCCTTCATCATGGCGGAGTTGGAGCTTCCGTAGTTGGCTATGGCGATGTCTTTGTCGTCACCTACGACGCAGGGCATGGAGCCGGCCCACATGGTTTCTTCCCGCAATTGCCTGGCCGTGAAGCGGTGGATGTCGCGCAGAAAATCCAGTGGGAATGCCGGGTCTTGTGACGGTGGGGTGATGAACTCCAGCAGAGCTTCGGCGTAGTCGGTGGTAATCCAGGGGTGGGTAAGTTTGGAGCCCAGCGCCACTGGGTGAACTGTCTGGGCCAGGTGGCCGCTAGCGTCCACACGCAAGCATTCGCGCTCGTAGCCTCGCGTGATACCGCGAAAAACTTGCGCGTGGTCTGGCGAGAAGAACTGACCGACCTCATCGCAACATGTAAATTTCAACATAAGCCGATATTCCCATAAATTGGCACCCAGTAAGCGCACTTGGCTAATGTCCATTGGCCATGCATTGCAGATTTCACACGAAGTGTAAGTCTAAGGACTGTTTTACAATACGTACAAGGAGAACTGACGTCGCTTACCGAAGGTTAGGCACGACTGCTTCCCGATAGTCTGTTTTCCACAGCGGCTACTTTCTGAATTCCAAGCCGCCGAATTACATCCCAAATTTCATCAGACTGAATGGTGCGCTTTGTAAACCTCTGCATAGCGACTCTGAGCCGACCGTTGTAATACTCGGGAGCGGGTGTTCGGTATCCATCGCCGGGGAAACTACCCAATTACAGCTCAACCTCGACCCAGCCGGCTTCAAGTTTCGTTGCATAGGTGCGAATCGATTCGGTACGAACATGTTTCATGATTCCGCCGATATCCTGTAATAATTTTCCGAACAGAGGTGGCGAGGCCTGCTCGCCAAAATTAGCCGGGACTGGATCGCACAGTGCTTCACCGTTGCGAACGGCGAACTTCATAGCCGTGCCTACGCAGGTACTCGATGGCTCGCTCGAGTTTTTTTTGATGCTGCACTTGACGCTTATTGCTCGAAACGTTTGGTTGTCCCGACAATTCGTAACCGTGGCTATTCAGCCAGGCGCGGATAATCGCGAGGCTCTGCTTGCCAACACCCGGCGCCCGCTCAAGAACGTGGCAGTTCAGTCCGGCAATCTCCTGAGGCGTAATAGACGGCTTGGAAAGAAGAAGGCGCAAAGCGTTTTTCTGTCGTGTTGGCAAATCAAGTACACCCTGAACGCGATCGCCCAAGCTCTTACAGTCATTCATATCAGGCATCGTGAGTAAGCTACCCCCGTATAACTGCGCAGTTTCAGCACAGACGAATTAATTTCGCTCGACAGGCTAGGAGAAATCCTGCTCATGCCCAACGAATTAATCCTGATATGGATATCCGTTTCAGGAATAAGGCCTATGCGTATCTGTAATATCGATTGAATTTATAAGTCGTTCGTTTAGGGTTTTCTTTACCTTAAATTCCTGACACCAACTCAGTACATCTGGAGTAATTATGTCAGCGCTCATTATTGGAGGTGACCGGGTAGGCACTTACAGGGACTATCTGAAGGAACAGGGTTTTGGTCCAGTAGTGCACTGGAACGGACGTAACAACAGCGAGTGCCATCGCAAGATCCCCAGCCGGACTCGCCTGGTGGTCATTCTTGTCGATCAAGTCAACCACCTGTTGGCCCTGAAGATGCGCCGCGTCGCCAATGAACTGAAAATACCAGTGGTATTCAGTCGCCTTTCTATAGTGCAACTTGACCAGGCCATTGCACGCTTCAAAGGCAATGCCGATTCCTCATTTTTGCAATAAACCGTATATCGTCATACGGTTTTATTCGTTCTCACATTATCGGGCACCCCATAGAATTTATTTCCCAAAACCCGATAGGTACAAGCATGAAAACCTTCACCAATTCTTTATTTGCATTTCTCAGCTCTGCCCTTTTACTGACTGGAATTGCGCATGCCGCCAACCCTGTTGTACTCAAGATTGGTGATCAGAACTATTACAACATCCGGGCGTCGGTCGAACTCTCGAAAGCCCTCGATGGCGCGCCATATAAAGTCGAATGGGCGCAGTTTCAATCCGCCGCCCCGCTGGCTGAAGCGCTGGATGCCGGTGCCATTGATATCGGATTTCTTGGAGACTCCGGATTTCTCTTTCTCGCGGCAAAAAGCCCAAACGCCAAACTGATTGGTATAACACGCCAGAATCCGAATACCGTTGCACTGCTTGTTTCCAAAAATTCAACGGCCAAAAGCATTGCCGACCTGAAAGGGAAAAAAGTGGCCTATTGGCCGGGCGCATGGAGCCAGCAGCTGACACTGGGAGCACTCGACAAAGCCGGTCTGCCAAACAATTATGTTGATCTGGTGAAACTAATGCCGCTGGATGCAGCAAATGCATTGCCAGGCGGCAGCATCGATGCATTCCCGGTATGGGAACCCTACATTTCGCAACAGGTTGTCAAATCCGGTGCCCGGGTACTCTTTACCGCTGACGGGCTGATTCCGGCGCAAAGTGCAATTGCCGCCAATGCTGCTTCGGTGACCAACAAGCACGAAGCGATTCAGGATTTTCTGGTTCGGCTTAAAAAAGCACGCGCCTGGGTTGAAGCCAATATTGATACGTATTCCGATGCCTGGGCCGCACGTGCCTCACTCGATCGCGATGTGGCTCGCCATTGGCTTGGGCAGGCCAAACTGACCGTTGCTCCGGTCGATGCCAAGGCGGCAAAGGATTTGCAGACCACGGCCGATTTTCTGCACAAGGTTAATGTTTTGCCTTCAACCCTTGATGTAAACAAGGTCATCGACACATCATTTAATTCGGTACTTGCCAAATAGCTCGACATACATGAAGGGCCTGAGATGGCCCATTCTCTTGCGGCAATCGATGCGTGCAGCCGGAACCCAAAGTCACTGCTGAAATGCATATAAGCAGCGCAGAAATTCGTATTTCACATCCTCTGCAAGTCTTTCCATAATCAGTGCCAAGCAGTCTTTCGACACTAATTATTCTTCCAGAGGAAATACAGCATGACGATTCAGTCCATCAACAGCCGCAATCAGTTTCGCGGAAAAATCAAGGAAATCATCGACGGCCCGGTGGTTTCCGAGGTCGACGTCGAGACGCCGCATGGCATCGTCACCTCGGTCATCACCACGCGCTCGGTCAAGGAACTCGGACTCAAACCCGGCGTCGAGGTGCTCGCTCTGGTCAAGGCGACTGAAGTCTCCATCGCCAAGCTCTGATTCTGCAGCTTCCTCCTTCATCGACAATTCATTCAGGAAAAACCATGTCGCTCAACCGTCCAAAACGCCGCGGTCTGGTTACGATCGCTCTGGTCATCGCCATTGGCGCATCGTATCTATTCACCTCGGCAGCCCACGCCGCAGAAGAGAAAACCGTTCGCATCGGCTATCAGAAGTCGTCCACGCTGATCACCGTCCTCAAGACCAATGGTTCGCTGGAACGTCGCCTCGCCGGACTGGGAGTCAAGGTCAGCTGGCACGAATTCACCAGTGGACTTCCCCTGCTTGAAGCACTGAACCTCGGCAATGTCGACCTCACCGCCGATGTCGCTGACACCGTCCCGGTCTTTGCCCTGGCGGCCGGCGCCAAACTGACCTATCTGGCTCAGGAAGCTCCCTCGCCTTCGGCGCAGGCGCTGGTAGTTCGTGCCGACTCGGCGATTCAAACCATTGCTGATCTCAAAGGGAAACGGGTTGCCGTGACCAAGGCTGCCGGAGCGCATTACCTGCTGATTGCCTTGCTCGAAAACGCCGGACTCAAATTCAAGGACATTGACCCGGCCTATCTCAGCCCGGCCGATGGGCGTGCCGCCTTCGAACGCGGCGCCGTCGATGCCTGGGTGACCTGGGATCCTTTCCTGGCCGGAGTGCAGCGTCAGAGCAAGGTTCGCATCATCGCTGACGGCAAGAACAATATCGCCAACTACCAACGCTATTACCTGGCCTCGACGCCGTTTGCCCAGGCTCGACCTGAGGTACTGAATGCGGTATTCGACGAACTGCGCAGCACTGGCCTCTGGGTCAAGAAGAACAACCGGGCTGCTGCCGCACTTCTGGCGCCGGTCTGGGGCCTCGATGTCGAGACCGTGGAACTGGCCAACAGCCGCCGCTCCTATGATGTTCGCCCGGTCAATGCATCATCTCTGAGCGAGCAGCAGAAGATCGCCGACACCTTCCAGAACGAAGGACTGCTGCCACGCAAGGTAAATACGGCCGATGTCGGACTCTGGAAACAATGATTCCCACGCGGATGCTGTAATCAACCGTAATGCTTAAAGAGACCTTCATGACGCTATATCGACACCTCTTAAAACGCCTGCAGAGTGCCATTCTGCCCTGGCTGTTACCGATTGGCATACTGGTCGTGTGGCAAGTTTCGGCGCAGTTCGGCTGGCTCTCCAGTCGAATCCTTCCCGAACCGCTGGCCGTTGCCCGGGCCGCCATCCGGCTGACATCGACTGGCGAGCTGTGGCGGCACGTCTGGGTCAGCGCCTTGCGCGCGCTTTCCGGTTTTGCCGTCGGCGGCGGCCTGGGTCTGCTGCTCGGGCTGCTGACCGGATCATTCCGCAAGGCCGAAATCGCGCTCGATACCACCTTGCAGATGATCCGCAACATCCCGCCACTGGCGCTGATTCCCCTGGTCATCCTGTGGTTCGGCATTGACGAAACGGCCAAGCTCTTTCTGATTTCTTTTGGGGTATTTTTTGCGGTTTACATCAACACCTTTCATGGCATCCGTTCGGTGGATCCGGCGCTGATCGAAATGGGGAAAAGCTACGGCCTGAGTGGATGGTCGCTTTATCGTGAAGTCATATTGCCTGGCGCACTGGCCTCAATCCTCGTCGGTATCCGCTACGCCCTCGGATTCATGTGGGTCATCCTGATCGTCGCCGAAACCATTTCGGCTCAGGAGGGCATCGGCTACATGACGATGAACGCCCGTGAATTTCTGCAAACCGACATCGTGCTGCTGGGCATCCTGCTTTACGCCCTGCTCGGCAAGTTCGCCGACATCCTGGCCCGCGCACTCGAGCGCTACTGGCTGAAATGGAATACGGCCTACAGCGCGGCCTAATGGAGACGTACAAAGTGCAAATCAATCAACAAGAACTTTCGTCGCTACAGGCAGCCCAAGCCACCGGAAACGGATTGGGCATTTCCATCAGCAAGCTGATCAAGCGCTTCGGCGAACGCGAGGTGTTGCACGGACTGGATCTGAATATCCGCCCGGGAGAGTTTGTCTCGATCGTCGGGCGTAGCGGTTGCGGCAAAAGCACCCTGCTCCGGCTGCTGGCCGGACTCGAGGAAACCTCTGGCGGAGCGCTCGCCTTCGACGGTGACACGAAAGAGCACAACAGCCGCGACGATGTCCGTTTCATGTTTCAGGATGCTCGCCTGTTGCCGTGGCGAACCGTCATCCAGAATGTCGCGCTAGGGCTCAAAGGCGACAAGCGGGAAGTCCGGGAGCGCGCTCAGGAAGCACTCAATCAGGTCGGACTCGCGGATCGTGCCGATGAATGGCCGAGTCGGCTTTCCGGAGGACAGCGCCAGCGCGTTGCACTGGCCCGCGCGCTGATTCACCGGCCACGCGTCCTGTTGCTCGACGAACCCCTAGGTGCGCTCGACGCCCTGACCCGCATCGAAATGCAGCGACTGATCGAAAGCCTCTGGCTGCAACACGGATTCACCGCGATTCTGGTCACCCATGACGTTTCGGAGGCGGTCGCGCTAGGTGATCGCATCGTGCTGATCGAAGAAGGCCGGATCACCTTTGACGAGCCGATCAACCTGGCCCGACCCCGCGAACACGGCCAGCCTGAATTCGCCGCACTGGAAAGCCGGGTCCTGAAACGACTGATGACCATCCACTCGGTGAACGTCCGCAACCAGTGTCGTGGCCGGATTGTCGGGATCAGCGTGGACCAGCCGCTTTCGGAAGTCAGAATCAAAACCGCCGGCGGCATCATCACCTCAACCGTTTCGACCCGCTCCTTAAGCGAACAACCGCTCGAAGTCGGGGCCGATGTGCTGGCCCTGTTCAAATCCACCGAAGTGATGCTGGCCACGGAATCAAGATGAACATAGAGGTTTCATCACTCCCCATTATTCATTCCGAACGAATATGCAATGCAGGAATAAGTCGTTCCTTTAGCGGTTCGCCTGGTGGACACTGAAGCTTCCTCAAACCAGCATTCATCAGGAAGAAAAGCATGAAGAGAAATTTCTTGAAGTCCCTCATCGGCATTACGCTCGGTGTCGGTCTGGCCGCCGCGACCGGACTTGCACAAGCCGAATACCATCCGAAAGTGTTACGCATCGGCTTCCAGAAATCGGCCAGTCTGCTGACCTTGCTCAAGGCCCAAGGCTCGGTGGAAAAACGCTTCAACGCACAAGGCATTGATGTCAAATGGGTGGAGTTCCCTGCCGGCCCCCAGTTGCTCGAAGGGCTAAACGTTGGTGCAATCGATTTTGGATATGTTGGTGAAGCCCCGCCGATCTTTGCCCAGGCCGCAGGCGCAAATTTTGTCTATGTCGGACACGAGGAACCATCACCCGCAGCGGAAGCCCTGATTGTCCCGAAGAATTCGACGATTCATTCAGTCGCTGACCTGAAAGGCAAGAAAATCGCTCTCAACAAGGGCTCCAATGTTCACTTCCTGCTGGTCAAGCTGCTCGAAAAACACGGACTGAAATATTCGGATATCCAGCCCGTGTTCCTGGCACCTGCCGATGCCCGTGCCGCGTTTGAACGCGGTAGCGTTGACGCCTGGGTGATCTGGGACCCCTACACTTCGGCCGCCGAGAAGCAGATTGATGCGCGCATTCTGGCTGACGGCAAGGGGGTGGTGCACAATTACGCTTTCTTCCTCGCCGAACGCCAGTATGCGGAGAAGCGCGGCGAAGTGATCAGCCAACTGTTTGAGGAACTGCAAAAGCAGGGACAATGGATCAACAAGAACCACAAGGAGGCAGCAGCACAGCTTTCGCCTCTGCAGGGTTTGGATCAAGCCATTGTTGAATCGAGCATCCGGCGCTACAGCCACAATATTAAACCGATCAACAGCGCCGTGCTGGCTGAACAGCAGAAACTCGCCGACACCTTCTTCGAACTCAAACTAATCCCCAAGGAGGTCAAGGTCAGGGATGCTTCGCTCTAACTCCCCTGTTTCCACATGAACGGCGCATGACTTCACAGTCATGCGCCTTTTGCTCGGCTACGGCTCCGCATCATCAAGGTTTTGCTCGCACTGACAAATCACATCTGGCGTCGTTCCCGCAACGGCGGGAACCTGACCGAAGAAAATGCAGGGCCAGGAAATCAACGAACTGGATCCCGACTAAAAACCCGGATAATAGCGGCCAATTCGTTTTGAACGCTATTTTTGGATTCCCGCATGGAAATTAAGGTCAACTTTCTCGACAAGCTTCGCCTTGAGGCCAAGTTCGATGACTTCACTGTGGTGGCCGATCAGCCAATCCGCTACAAGGGCGATGGCTCGGCACCCGGACCGTTCGATTACTTTCTGGCGTCATCGGCGTTGTGTGCGGCCTACTTTGTCAAGCTGTACTGCGAAACCCGCAATATTCCGACCGATAACATCCGCCTGTCGCAGAACAATATTGTTGATCCGGAAAACCGCTACAAGCAGATTTTCAAGATTCAGGTCGAGTTGCCGGCGGACATCTCGGCCAAGGACCGGCAGGGAATCCTGCGCTCCATTGAGCGTTGCACGGTAAAAAAGGTGGTGCAAACCGGGCCTGATTTTGTGATCGAGGACGTCGAAAATCTGGAGGCCGATGCTCAGGCCTTGCTGACACTGAGTCCGGCCTCCGAAGCACATACCTATATTGCCGGCAAAGATTTGCCACTGGAGCAGACCATCGCCAATATGTCGGGGCTGTTGGCCGGCTTGGGCATGAAGATTGAAATCGCTTCGTGGCGCAATATTGTTCCCAATGTGTGGTCACTGCATATCCGCGATGCGCACTCGCCGATGTGTTTTACCAATGGCAAGGGTACGACCAAGGAAAGTGCGTTGGCCTCAGCCCTGGGCGAGTTCATCGAGCGGATGAATTTCAATCATTTCTACAACGACCAGTTCTGGGGGGAGGATATGGCCGACGCGGCGTTTGTTCATTACCCGAATGAGCGCTGGTTCAAACCCGGCCGCAAAGATGCGCTGCCGGCCGAGATACTCGATGACTACTGTCTGGCAATTTACAACGCCGATGGCGAGCTACGTGGCTCGCATCTCTACGACACCAATTCCGGCAATGTGCAGCGCGGCATCTGTTCACTGCCGTTTGTACGCCAGTCGGATGGCAAGACGGTGTATTTCCCGTCCAACCTCATCGACAACCTGTTCCTCAGCAACGGCATGAGTGCCGGCAACACGCTGGCAGAAGCACAGGTGCAATGTCTGTCGGAAATTTTCGAGCGGGCGGTCAAGCGCGAAATTATCGAAGGTGAAATCGCCCTGCCCGATGTGCCGCAAGACGTGCTGGCCAAATACCCCGGCATTCTGGCCGGGATTCAGGAGCTGGAAGCACAGGGCTTTCCGGTGCTGGTGAAGGATGCGTCACTGGGCGGAGAGTATCCGGTGATGTGCGTCACCTTGATGAACCCGCGTACGGGCGGTGTGTTTGCCTCATTCGGCGCGCATCCCAGCTTCGAGGTCGCTCTGGAACGCAGTCTGACCGAGTTGCTGCAGGGGCGCAGCTTTGAAGGCCTGAACGATCTTCCGCAGCCCACCTTCGTCAGTAACGCCGTGACCGAGCCGAATAACTTTGTCGAGCACTTCATTGATTCCAGCGGCGTGGTGTCGTGGCGCTTTTTCAGCGCCAAAGCGGATTTCGCTTTTGTCGAGTGGGATTTTTCAGGTCACGGTGAAAACTCCAATGCCGATGAAGCTGCCGTGTTGTTCGGCATTCTCGAAGGCCTGGGCAAAGAAGTGTACATGGCGGTGCATGAGGATTTGGGGGCAACGGCCTGCCGCATTCTGGTGCCGGGTTATTCGGAGGTCTATCCGGTCGAGGATTTGATCTGGGATAACACCAACAAAGCCTTGTCGTTCCGCGCCGACATCCTGAACCTGCATCGCCTGGACGATGCCACTCTGGAAGCCTTGCTTCAACGCCTGGAAGACAGCGAGCTCGATGATTACACCGACATCATCAACTTGATCGGCATCGAATTTGACGAGAACACCGCTTGGGGCCAGCTCACCCTTCTCGAGTTGAAGCTGCTGATCCAGCTCGCCTTGAAGCAATTCGAAGAAGCGCAAGAGCTGGTGCAAGCCTTCCTGCAGTACAACGAAAACACGGTCGAGCGCGGATTGTTCTATCAGGCCTTGAATGTGGTGCTCGAGGTGCTGCTCGACGACGATCTGGAACTCGACGACTACGTGGTAAATTTCCGCCGGATGTTCGGCGACCCGCGGATGGACGCGGTGCTGGGCTCAGTGGACGGCAGCGTGCGCTTCTTCGGACTCACCCCCACGAGCATGAAACTGGAGGGACTTGATCGACACCAGCGGCTGGTCGACAGCTACCAAAAACTGCACATCGCGCGGGGCAAGGTGGCGGCGTTATCCAAGTAAGAGCAGCAAGAAAAAGGGGCACCTCACCTGATCCTTGAGCGGATTAGCGCAACCAACTGATGCTTCAACTGGCCGGCATGACCGCCTCTCGTTCGCCATTGCAAGAGTTGTTCTGATGTTTCGAGATCAATTGAAGCGCCTTGTTATGTACGGTGGTCTTATTTCTTCCCGAGTTTTTTGAAACATAAAGCGCCTTGTCAGCCTGATCCAGCAGATTATGGATATTGACCCCTGCAGAGTATGCGGAGACGCCGATAGAGATGGTAATGCCACCGATTTGTTCTTTCGTATCAAGACGACGGATTCTCCCTCGTTCAATGCTCTTTCTGATGTGCTCGGCCACGGTGAGCGCGCCCGAAATATCTGTTTTTGGCAAAATTACGGCAAATTCCTCGCCACCAAGACGAGCAACCAAATCCTCCCCTCGCACCTTGGATTGAATTGTCTCGGCAACGGCACGGATGACCTTGTCGCCAAACAGGTGACCATGAATGTCATTCACTTTCTTGAAATGGTCGATATCTAGCATTAGCAGGCATGCACCCTGATCGAGTTCATTCTGCTCAGCGAAAATTTGTTTGGATCCGAATTCGAAGCCACGCCGGTTGAGAATACCGGTTAACGGGTCGGTCAATGCTTCACCGCGCGCGGATTGAAGCTCACGATGCAACTTATCCACTTGCTGTTTGCTGGCAGCCAGTTCGGATTGCAAGACGTGGATGGAGCTGCGCATTTTGTCTGTATCGCCAGCCATGTTGCTGACCAAGGCACTCAGCCTGGACTCATCCAGATCCTGCTTCAGGGTGTTGCCGTACTCCTGCAAACTGTTGCCGAACTGATGCGCCTGTTTATCCGTTTCCTCGGAAAACCCGGAGATCTTGCCCAGCAAATGCTGAATGTCGTCGCGCAGGACGCGTTGAACATCAATGCTGCATTCGGAAACGTACTTCACATAGAGTTTTTCGATCATGGCATCGTCAAGCTTGTCGCCATTATCGAGAATTTTACCCAGCGTATCGGTCAACGCCGGATTAATGCCGGTGGTGAACTCATACCAGACAGCATAATTCAGAGGGGTAAAAGCCGCCGGATGCGCCGCCATTTTCTGAATGAGCAAGCGCAGTATCTCCCCGCTGGCATTTCGGTCTAGCTCATATTTCATATCTCTATCGCTCCCCTTGAAGAGAGTTGTTCAAGCTGTTGAGTTAACGGTTTGCCAGAATGCTAAGGGGCGAGCCCGGGAGTGAAATCACGGTCAAGGAACTCTGCGTACCACTCTGCCTACAGTGGGCAAGATATTAGCAATCAGAGGGTCATGCTCCAACGATTAATATCTGATTTGTATATATTGCATATGCTTTTCAGATGATCATGTCTCTTCAGGGATACCTGATGGCCCCTCAGATGCCTCTAGATCTCATTAGATTGCCGCTCCAGTTAATTCGGGTTCGTCCTGCCCGGATAATACCTTAGTCATATATACGTCATCGAAATAAGCGCAGATGAAATTCTTCGTTTTCCATCGCTGCTTGAGGAAGTATCTTTATATCACTGCGGTTGAAATAAGAAATACCGCACCGACACCAACACGTGAGAAAGATGTTGAGTAAAGCGACTGAAATAACACCTAAATATGTATTTGTTCTACTTCGAACGTACGATTTTGTACGGGGCACCGTGCACCTCCCCCAATGTTCATGCGACCGAGAACCATCTCTTCTAATCCCACCCGGCTTGGGTCAAGAAAGTACCGAACCCATATATAGGCATAAACATCGACTAAGGCATAACAACGAATGAGAATTTCAACACGTATTGGTCTAATCGTCGGCTCGTCAGCAGTAGGCATGCTGGTTTTGATCTTATTTGCATTACAGACGATTCATTCATCTTTGCTCGAAGATCGAAAAGCGCATATCAAACTCATTTCCAAACTGGCCAACAATGAGATTGAAATTTATCTTGCGCAAGAACAATCCGGCACCCTGACCCGAGACGAGGCACAAGCCAAAGCCAGGAAAGCAATTTCCGGTCTGCGCGAAGGAGAAAATTTTGTTTTTGTACGCGATATTGAAGGCCGTATTTTGGTTCACGCTGATCAACGTAGAGAGGGCCAAATTGATCTGGGCAGCAAAGGTGCGGATGGCCGAACAACGTTTCAAACCTATCTTGATGCACTAAAGGATACGAATCATGCGCTGGTTGAAATCAAGACAAAGCGACCATCGGGGTCTTCAGATGTATCCAAGATCAATGGGTTAAACAAAATCCAGGACTGGGGCTGGATCGTAGGCTTCGGCGAGTATACCGATGACATTGAAAAGGATTACTGGCACAACGCCCTGATATTTGTTTTGCTAGGTGCCAGTGTTTTCCTAATCATCATTGGCATTGCAGTCGTCGTGTCGCGCCATATCCAACGCTCGTTGTATTCCATTCAGCAAGCTGTTTCACGAATAGAAGGAGATCTTGACTTTACGATTCACGCCGAAGTAATCGGCAAAGATGAAATCTCCGAGGTTTCAAGCTCAATAAACCGCTTATTGGATAGACTTCGAAGCAGCCTTGGCGCGATTGCCCAAAGTACAAACAGGGTGGCTGAATCATCGGCCCAGCTGGCACTGACTTCGAATCAGGTGGCCATCACCTCGAAACAACAGAGTGACTCAGCGTCGAACATGGCGGCCAGCGTCGAAGAAATGACCGTCAGCATTACCCATGTCAGGGATCGATCGAGTGAGACTCATACTCTGGCGGTCCAATCTGGCCAGTACGCTTTGCAAGGTGCAAAAGTTATCACTCAAACGGTTGAGGATATCAACAAGATCGCCGAGTCGGTCAAACTGGCTTCTGAACGCATACGAGAACTGGAAGCAAATAGCGCTCAGATTTCATCGATTGTTTCAGTTATTAAGGAAGTGGCCGACCAAACCAACTTGTTGGCCCTTAATGCGGCCATTGAAGCGGCACGCGCCGGGGAGCAAGGGAGGGGCTTTTCCGTAGTCGCTGATGAAGTGCGTAAACTGGCAGAACGAACATCGGCCTCTACACAGGAAATCTCATCCATGGTTGATGCCATTCGTAACGTCTCGAAAGAAGCCGTCGACAGCATGACCCTTGCCGTCGACCAAGTTACCGAAGGTGTTCGACGAGCAAGTGACGCAAGTGAGGCCATGAATAAAATTGGCGAAGGAAGCCATCAGACGGTTGAGATGGTAGACGAAATCAGTTCGGCAATCAGGGAACAGAGCCAGGCCAGCAACGCCATTGCCATCAATGTGGAAAGTATTGCCCAAATGGCAGAGGAAAGCAGCGCCGCCGCGAATAACAGCGCTGAATCAGCTCGCCATCTGGATAATCTGGCGCGAGAAATGAGGGAAGTTGTTTCAGCCTATCGACTTTGAGCGGACATGATCGGTTAAATACCCCGAACCCTCTGTAACAAGGTCGAAAGCTTTCATGCCAAAAAAATATACATAGCAATGTATGCAGATTCAGTTCCAGCCTTCCAACAAACTGCCGATGATTCATTGATGATGAGAACAGCTCTCGATTATTTCAATCAGTTGTCACTCAAGACACGGACCACTCTGGCCACCCTGCTCATCGTTCTGGTCGGCATGGGTTCACTGTCGCTATACGCCACACGATCATTGCAGAAGGATATGCAGGAGCTGTTGGGACAACAGCAATTCTCGACAGCTACATACATGGCCGCCGAAATCGATGAACAAATAACCCACCGGCTCGACGTGCTGAATCAAATTGCACGCGACATTGATGGGAGTTTGCTCGACAAGCCTGCTGCCATACAGAAATACATGAATAAGCGCTTTTTCATTGACGGTTTGTTCAATGAGGGAATCGTCGTTTATCAACGTAATGGCACTGCCATCGCCGGAGCTCCCTTCAGTCCCGAGCGAATTGGCGTCAACTACATGGACAGGGATTACCTCGTCGGTGCGCTTAGAGATGGCCTACCGACGATTGGCCGCCCGATCATCGGCAAGACCGCACGCGCTCCGATGATTGTCATGGCTACGCCCATTCTCGACGGTCAGGGCAAGGTTGTTGGCGCTGTCTCCGGCATGACCAACTTGAACCACCCCAACTTTCTTAACAAACTGGTCGAAAGCCGGTACGGCAACACGGGCGGTTATTTGCTCGTTTCGCCAAAGGACAAGTTGATTGTCACGGCCTCCGACAAAAGCCGGATCATGGAAAAATCTCCCGAGCCCGGCCTGATTCCAACTATCGATCATTTCCATGGTGGCCACGAAGGAACGGCCGTTTTCGTCAACCCCCATGGCACGGAAATGCTGACCTCGAACAAGTTCATTCCTAGCGTAGGCTGGTATGTGGCCGTTAACCTGCCGGTCGCAGAAGCCTTTGCACCGATCCGCGAGATGCAGCAACGCATGCTGGTGACCACGTTATTCCTGTCCGTGCTGGCGAGCCTGCTCACGTGGTGGGTATTGAGGCGCCAGTTGTCGCCGATGGTGGATACGGCAGCAGCTCTGGCAGCCATGGCGGAAAGCACGCAGCCATTACAGCCACTGTCTATTTTCCGCCAAGACGAAGTCGGCCACATGATCGGCGGCTTTAACCGCTTACTGGCCAGCCTGGAGAGTCGTGGTGCCGATTTACGGGAGAGCGAGGAGGAATCAAAAAACCTGGCGACTTTGTTGCGCCTCATGTGCGACATCGTTCCGGACATGATCTGGGCCAAGGATCTGCAAGGTCGTTACGTCTTCTCGAACAAGGCAAATACCAGGCAACGCCTCCTAGCCGATGACACGCTTGAACCCATTGGAAAGACGGTCATGTACTTTGCCGAGCGGGAAAGAGCGACACACCCCGATGACCCGGACTGGTATCGTTTTGGAGAAACGTGCGATCAAAGTGATGTTGTCACGCTGACACACGGGGAACTATCGGTTTTTGAAGAATCGGGAACCATCGCAGGAAGATCCGTTTTCCTTGAAGTCTACAAGGCACCGTTTATTGACAGTCAGGGGGTTTGTATCGGGACCGTCGGGGCTGCTCGCGACATCACCAAACGCCAACGCACTGAGGCAGAATTAAAGCAATACCGCCACCGACTCGAACATCTGGTCGCAGATCGAACCAGGGAACTGAGCGAAGCGAAAATCCAGGCGGAATCGGCCAATCTGGAAAAAAGCATGTTCCTGGCCAACATGAGCCATGAAATCCGCAGTCCGATGACTGCCATCTTGGGTCTGGTTGCGTTGTTGCGCAAAGAAGGACTTACACCACCGCAGGCCGATCGGATCAACAAGCTAGACATGGCGGCGAATCATCTCCTAGGCGTCATCAATGACATTCTTGACATCTCGAAGATCGAAGCCGGGAAACTCAATCTGGAAGAAATCCCGATCAATATCGACAGTGTGGTCAACAACGTCAGGTCGATTCTCTCTGAGCGCGCACGGGAGAAAAGCCTTATTTTGCAGGTTGATACAGATTACTTTCCAAATCTTACCGGCGACCCGACTCGCTTACGACAAGCCTTGCTCAACTACGTGACCAACGCGATCAAGTTTACCGAGCGCGGGACCATCACCCTGCGCACGATCAAACAAAACGAAACCGATGAAGCCATCATGGTTCGTTTTGAGGTCTGCGATACCGGGATTGGAATTTCTCCCGACGTCATGCCCCGACTCTTTGGCGCCTTTGAACAGGCAGACAAATCAACAACCCGCTGCTATGGCGGGACAGGTCTCGGTCTGGCGATTACCCGCAACCTGGCCGAGATGATGGGCGGAGAAGCCGGTGTCGAAAGTATGCCGGGCGCCGGCAGCACTTTCTGGTTTACGGCAAGACTAAAAAAAGGGCTGGGCCTTGTTGCGGCACATGAAAAGGGACAAAAGGCCGAGCAACAGATTCAGCAGCGCCATTTTGGACGGCGGATTCTTCTCGTCGACGACTCGCCCATCAATCTTGAAATTACCCAATTCCTTCTGGAAGTGTCCGGGCTTGTCGTTGATACGGCAGAAAACGGGCTTCAAGCCATCCACAAATCGAGGGATACGCCTTACGCTTTGGTGCTGATGGATATGCAGATGCCAATCATGGGAGGACTCGAAGCGGCACCGCAGATTCGTAAGATTCCGGGCTACCAAACAACGTCGATTCTAGCCCTGACAGCCAGCGCCTTTGCCGAAGACAAGGACCGCTGCTTTGAAGCCGGCATGATTGATCGCATCGTCAAGCCATTTACTCCCGAGGATCTGTACGCAACGGTGCTCAAATGGCTTGATCAACGTTTTTCCTGAATACCGATCCACAGTCCCGAACCGGTCTGAAGCATGGCCATTGAAAATGAGGCAATCGACCGGTAAAACCCAAGCCAGCCGAATTCGCTTTAACTTGCGCCTGAAAGTTAGCGCATCAGGTTCCCCCGATGCTTACGCCAGCGAATCGAGCAGGCGCAAGCGTTGCACCTTACCCGACGGTCCTTTGGGAAGCTCGCTCAGATAGCGCACATAGCGCGGCGTCTTGAAAGCCCCGAGACGCTTGCGGCAAAAATCGGTGAGCACACTCTCACTGCACTCCGCTCCGGGCCGTAAAACAATTCCAGCGAGAATTTCCTGCCCGTATAAAGGATCAGGCACCCCCACGGTAGCGGCCTCAAGCACCGATGGATGCTGCAACAACACCTCATCGACTTCGCGTGGAGCGATATTCTCACCGCCCTTGATAATCAGCTCTTTCAATCGCCCGGTGATGAAATAGAATCCATCGTCGTCGCGATAGCCAAGATCGCCGGTACGCAACCAGCCATCCTCGGTAAAGGTGCGCCGAGTTTCTTCCGCTGCCTTGTAGTAGCCTGCCGTCACGTTCGGACCGCGAATGACGATTTCTCCCGGAATGCCATTGTGGTTTTCGCACCCGCTGTCAAAATCGATGACCCGGGCTGTGCAGCCGAAAGCCTGTCCCGGACTGCCGATTTTTCGCTGCGTTTCTTCGCGCGGATTGGTGAACACCGGCGCAGCAGTTTCGGTCAGGCCCATGGTTTCGAGCACGGAGATAGCGAAGCGCTGCTCAAAAGCACGGTGATGTTCGGGGGGCAGCGGCGCCGACGCCGAGCGGCAGAATTTAAGCCGCGAACGTTCCACGGGTTGTGGCGCGTTGCGCTCAGCGGCATCGGCGAGCAGAAAGGCGATGATCGTCGGCACCACATTGATCCAGGTGCATTTCCATTCATCGGCCAGTGACCAGAACGCGTGTGTGCTGTAACGCTGAGGCATGACCAGACTTCCGCCGTGAAACAGGGGCGCGAGGACGGTGACGATCTGGGCATTGATGTGGTACATGGGCAACACGGCAAGCACGCGATCAGCAGCCCCCAACCCGTGCGACTCGCTGACAAAGCGAGCACCCGAGAGCACATTGCGATGTGAGAGCAGAACGCCCTTGGGTCGCCCGGTGGTACCCGAGGTGTACATCAGGAGCGCCACGTCGTCGGCCTGAGGACTGGCATCCGGCGAGTCCGGCAGCTCCTCGCTGGCCTGAACCTCAAGCTGATCGGGGTCGATCACTACCACCTGAACCGGTCGTTTGACGGCTTGCAAGGCCAGCCGCAAGCGCTCATCATATTCGTGCGCGACAAAGATCGCCACGCAATCGGCATGTTCGATCACGTAGGCCAGTTGTTCGGCCTGCGCAATCAGACTCAGTGGCACCACGACGCGCGAGGCGGCCATGGTGGCGACAAAAATGCGCACGGCCTGCAGCCCGTTCGGCAGCAGCATCCCGACGTGCGCACCTGGCGCAATTCCGTGTGCGCTGAGGAAGGCCGCATGCTCACGGGCGCTTTGACCAAGCTCGGAAAAACTGAGCTGGCGTCCGGATTCCGGCGACAAAACAAACACGGAGTTCGGATCGTGCGCTGCTCGGAACTCCAGCAAGGAACGCACCGTAGCTGAATGAAGATCGAAACTCATTTTCCGAACCTTTTCCAGTAGTCGCCGAAGATCGATTCTTCGTTGGGGATCACTTCAGGAATGGGCCGCACGATGCGCGTGATGTTGAGAAAGTGCCGGAGCTGGAGGTTCTCGGAAAAACTGTTCCCGCCCCAGGTCCCGCAGCCCATGGAAAGCGAGAACGGCAATCCGTTGTCGAAAGCGCCACCGACGGCATAGCAATGAATCTGGTCGGCGATCACCCGCGCCACCGGCAGTTCGTTGCCCAGGCGCAGCAAGGCTCCAGCCGACGCGCCATGGACGCCGACCGAATGGCCTTTGCCCTGGTAGTCGTAAATCTGCCGCACCTGCTCGATGGCCGCTGAAAAATCATCGACCTGATAGACCGTCAGCACCGGTGACAATTTCTCTCCGGAAAAAGGATGCTCGGGTCCGACCCCATTTTCCGCAACGAGAATGAAGCGCGCTTTCCGGTAACGTTCCCGATCAAGCCCGGCGAGTTCGGCGATTTCGTGCGCTGGTCGGGCGATCAAACGAGGATCAAGTTGGCCTGCGGGGAACATCGCCGCCTGAAGCCGCGCCTTCTCCTGTGGCGTGGCAAGCACACCGCCTTCGGCCTGAAAGGCCTTGAGCAAATTCAGCCAGGCCGGAGCCACCACCACCAGACTGTTCTCTGAGGAGCAACTGGTCGCGTGATCGAAGGTTTTGGAAGTAGCAATACGGGCAGCGGTCTTGACCGGATCGGCTTCGGGCAGGACGATCGCCGCCACATTACCAACGCCGACGCCAAGCGCCGGCGTCCCGCTGCGATAAGCGGCATCGACATTCGAACGCGAGCCGGTGGCGACAACCAGATCGGCTTGCGCCATCAGTTCGGCCAGCATGGCCTTGGACGCCAGAGGCGGCAGTTGCTGAACGAGGTCAAGCGGGGCGCCGACACCGGCCAGGGCGGCGCGAACATAGTCGAGCAACAACGCGCAGGTCGATGCTCCCTTGGGCGATGGCGCCAGGACAATCGCATTGCGACCCTTGATGGCGTTGAGCAGATTATTGGCCGGTGTGGCGGCCGGATTGGTCGCCGGTATCACCGCGGCAACTACGCCCACTGGCCGCGCAATTTCGCTGATGCCGCGCGCGAGATCTTCGGCAATGACGCCGACCGATCTGGCGCCTTGCAGATCGCGCAACAGCCCGAGCGTCTTGCGATAATTTTTCCGAATCTTGTCTTCGACCGAACCCAGACCAGTGGCATGAACAGCCAGCTCGGCCAGAGAACGGTTGCGCACCGGTTCCATGATGGCCCAGCCGGCGGCAGCAACCGCCAGATCAACTTTCTCCTGCGACCAGGATTCGAAGCTTCGCTGCGCCGTCCGCGCCCGGTCGACAATCGACGCCACCTCACTCGATGTAGCGGAGAGTGTCACGCTCACCCCTTGGCGCTATGCGCGGCGTACTTGGCCAGCAAGCGGCGTGGTGGCTTGAAAGCGTCGCGCCGGAAAGGATCGCTGAGCGCCTGGGTCAGTCGCAGATTGATCACCGTCGGTCGGTTCGAGGCAATTGCCGATTTCAGCGCGTCGCCGACCTGATCTTCGTGCTCCACGGTAATCCCGTTGGCGCCCATGGCCTTTGCCACTTCGGCGAAGTTCGGATTGACCAGATCGGTCCCCAGGAAACGGTTGTCGAAGTAGTCGATCTGATTGCGTTTCTCGGCCCCCCACTGCCCGTTATCGAACACCACGGCGACGACCGGAATATTTTCGCGCACGGCCGTCATCACTTCTGCCAGGCTCATGCCCCAGGCACCGTCACCGACATAGGCAATTGACGGGCGATCCGGTCGCGCGACCTTGGCGCCCATCGCCGTCGGGAAGGCATATCCGCAATTTCCGAAGGCCATGGCGGCAAAGAACGAATTGGGTTCTTCAAAATGCAGATAGCTGTTGGCCACCGAACTGACGTTGCCGATATCGGTAGCGACCATGCTGTTGGCCGGACGAGCCTTGGCCAGCGCGGCCAGGGCGCGACGCGGATCGACACGGCCTGCCTCGTTGGCACCGGCCAATGCGGCCAGTTCCTGCGCCCATTCCTGCTTCAGCGCGGCGATTTCACCGAGGCGAGCCGAGTCCGGCGTCCACTCGGCCTTGATCCGCGACAATTCCTCACTTAATGCTGCGGCCACTGCGCGGGCATCGCCATTGATGGCCAGGGCGACGGGCTTGACCAGGCCAAGGACGCGGAAATCGGCATCGACCTGAATGATCTTGGCATGCTGTGGCCAGTAATCGAGGCCGTATTGCGGCAAGGTGCCGAACGGGCCGAGACGCGAACCCAGCGCCAGGATCACGTCAGCCTTGGCAATGAGATGCATCGCGGCCTTTGAACCCTGGTAGCCGAGCGGCCCGACCGCCAGCGGATGACTGGCCGGGAAGGTATCGTTATGCAAATAGGAGTTGGCCACCGGCGCCGAGAGCTGCTCGGCCAGATGGTTCAGCTCGGCAACGCCGCCGCCC
>JBAXHE010000033.1:0-29799 GCA_037139055.1 Betaproteobacteria bacterium
CTTTTCGTCCATGAGCATGAGCGGTTACGATGTCGGCTTCGATGTTACCACGCCCTTTTACGGCTTCCATGCACTCCACCTCCAGACCACTCCAGTGGGATATCTTTTGCAACGTCATCGACAACTATGGCGACATCGGGGTTTGCTGGCGCCTGGCGCGACAACTGGCGGCTGAACACGGCTTTGCCATCCGCCTGTGGGTTGACGAATTGGCGGCGTTCAAGCGCATCTGCCCGGAAATCGACACGCAACGCCCGGTTCAGGAGGTAAGCGGCGTTGTAGTGCGGCGCTGGGAAGGTGATTTGTCGGACATAGTTCCCGGAGACGTGGTGATTGAAGCTTTTGCCTGTCGCCTGCCAGAAGCCTTTGAACGGGCCATGGCTGAGCGCAGTCCCCAGCCGGTATGGATCAACCTCGAGTACTTGAGTGCCGAGGCCTGGGTCTCCGACTGCCATGCCCTGCCCTCACCACATCCCCAGTTGACGTTGAACAAATATTTCTTTTTCCCCGGGTTCGATGCGACGACTGGTGGCTTGCTGCGCGAAAATGATCTGGAGGCGCGCCGACAATCGTTTTTGGCCTCTGCACAAAAGAAGCACGAATTCTGGCAACAGCTGGGAATGCTGCCGCCGCCGGATGGTGCATTGACGATCTCCCTGTTTGCCTATGAAAACCCTGCCCTTCCCGATCTTCTGACGCTTTGGGCGCAAGGCCAGATGCCCGTGTGTTGCCTGGCACCGCTAACGCAAACGCTGCCGATTATTGAGGCCTTTGCCGATCAGGGCTTGCAGGCCGGTGATGTGGTGTGCTTAGGTAACCTGGAAATCCGCATGCTTCCCTTCGTGGCACAGGCAGATTACGACGCGCTGCTGTGGTCGTGTGATATCAATTTTGTACGTGGTGAAGACTCGTTTGTTCGCGCCCAATGGGCCGAAAAGCCCATGTTGTGGCAGATTTATCCACAGAATGATGACGCGCATCGAGACAAACTGGAAGCCTTCCTCGAAAAATATTGTACTTCCTTGAGTCACTCCGCCGCTTCGAGCGTTCGCGCACTGTTCCTGGCGTGGAATGGATTAAATGCCAGCGGGGGAATTGACCCCGATAGTTGGCAGCAATGGATGGATGCTCTTCCTGAAATTCGCCAAAATGCAGTGAATTGGTCAAATCGACTGAAAAAACAGGAGGATTTGTGCAGTTCATTAGTGCGTTTCTGTCTTTCCAAGTTATAATGCCCGGCTAAATTTTCCCGTTACTATCGGATCACACTATGAAAACCGCACAAGAACTCCGCGTAGGCAATGTCTTTATGGTCGGCAACGACCCGATGGTTGTCCTCAAGGCCGACTACAGCAAGTCTGGCCGTAATGCGTCGGTCGTCAAAATGAAGATGAAGAATCTGCTGACCGGGTCGCCGAGCGAAACCGTCTATCGTGCGGACGACAAGTTTGATGTCGTGCAACTCGATCGCAAGGAAGTGACCTACTCCTACTTCGCCGACCCGCTCTACGTGTTCATGGACTCGGAATACAACCAGTACGAAATCGAAGGCGACTGCATGACCGACGCATTGAGCTATCTGGAAGAAGCCATGCCGTGCGAAGTGGTGTTTTACGATGGCAAGGCCATTTCGGTTGAACTGCCGAACAGCCTGGTTCGTGAAGTGATTTACACCGAACCGGCGGTCAAGGGCGATACGTCAGGCAAGGTCATGAAACCGGCCCGTCTGTCGACCGGCTTTGAGCTTCCGGTTCCGGCTTTTGTTGAAATCGGCGACAAGATCGAAATCGATACGCGCACCAACGAATATCGCGCCCGCGTCAAATAAGCATCAACTCAATACTAAAAAAGGCAGCCTAGGCTGCCTTTTTTGCATCTCATGATTGACATCAAGCTTCGCCGAGATAGGCCCTGCGCACCCGATCATCGGCCAGCAAATCCTTGCCGCTGCCTGAAAAACTGATGGTTCCGGTTTCCATGACGTAACCGGTATCCGCGACATCGAGGGCGGCCTTGGCGTTTTGCTCGACCAGAAGCACGGTGACCCCGGTCGAGTTGATTTGCCGAATAATGTCAAAAATCATCCCGACGAATAATGGCGCGAGACCGAGTGAGGGTTCGTCCATCATCAGCACGGTCGGCTTGGACATCAGCGCCCGTCCGACGGCCAGCATCTGCTGTTCGCCCCCGGAAAGGGTTCCAGCCTTTTGCTTGTGGCGTTCCTTCAGTCGCGGGAAGAGGCCAAAAATTCGCTCACGATCGACTTCAATTTCCGCCCGATTATTCCGGGCATACGCGCCCAGGGTCAGGTTTTCGTCGACGCTCAGATTGGGGAAGACCCGCCGTCCTTCCGGAACCAGCACAATCCCGGATTCGACAATGGTTTTGGTCTTGGCGCCAAAAATATCCTGACCATTCCATTCGACTGATCCGGAATCGGCCTTGACCAGACCCATGATCGAATTGAGCGTGGTGCTCTTGCCGGCTCCATTGGCGCCGATCAGGGTGACAATCTTCCCGGCCGGAACATCGAGGCTGATGCCTCGCAGCGCATGAATTCCACCGTAATGGACGGAAAGGTTCTTGATCGACAACATTATGCCACCCCCAGATAAGCTTCGATGACCTTGGGGTCATTCTGAATTTCCTCGGGGGTGCCGTGCGCTATGGTCACCCCGTAATCGAGCACATACATCCGCTTGCAGACGCCCATCACCACTTGCATGTGGTGTTCAATCAGCACAATGGTCAGATTGAACTGGTCGCGGATCTTGAGAATAAAGTCCATCAGTTCGACCGACTCCTGAGGGTTCATGCCGGCCGCCGGTTCGTCGAGAAACAGCAGTTTCGGTTCAGTAGCCAGGGCCCGGGCGATTTCCAGACGACGCTGTTTGCCATACGGCAGACTGGTCGCCGGCGCATGTTCATGCTCGCTCAAGCCGACTTCATCGAGCAGCGCTCGGGCGCGTTCGTGAATATGCCGCTCTTTTTTCATGTAGGACGGCAAACGCAGGGTGGCTTCCAGCAGATTGGTTCCCATGCGCATGTGCTGAGCAACGAGAATGTTATCGAGTACGCTCATTTCCTTGAACAGGCGGATGTTCTGGAAAGTCCGCGCCACGCCCAGATGCGTGATCGCGTGCGGCTTCATCCCGGTAATGTCCTTGCCAAGAAACTGGACACTTCCGCTGGTCGGTGTGTATACGCCGGTGATCAGGTTGAACGAGGTGGTCTTACCGGCACCATTGGGACCAATCAGGCCAACGATTTCACCCGCCTGAACGTCCAGATTGAGGGCCGTAACCGCCGCCAGACCACCAAACTGCTTGTTGACCTCGACCGTCTTCAACAGGGAACTCATGACTTGCCCCCCTTATTTGACGCCCCACCACGCCTGGGCAAGAGCCCGATCCTGGCCAGCGCATCCCAGCTGAATTCGGCTTTGCCCATCAGGCCCTGCTGGCGGTAAATCACGACAATCATCAGCAAAGCCGAGAAAAAGACCATGCGCAGCCCTGGGATGCCATGAGTAACCATGAAGCCGAGATTCAACGGTCCATCGAGGAAGCGCAGGGCCTCCATGGAAATGGTCACGACGATGGCGGCAATGATCGACCCGGTAATTGAGCCGACTCCGCCGAGCACGACGATCAGCAGAATATCGAAGGTCTTGAGGAAGATGAACTGCTTGGGGTCAATGGTTGTGAGGTAATGCGCCAGAAGGCCTCCGGCAATACCGGCCATGAAACTTGAAATGGTGAACGACAGCACTTTCATGCCGAAGACATTGATCCCCATGGATTCGGCAGCAATCTCGTTGTCACGAATCGACTTGAACGCGCGTCCATAACTCGATTTGATCAACAGAACCAGAAACACGGTGATCAAAATGGCTGACCCCCAGGCCCACCACATCGTGGTGAAGCGCGGCAAACCCTTGAGCCCCAGGGAACCGTTGGTCACACTCTGGGCATTGGTCAGGATGACGCGGATGATTTCCGAGAATCCCAGGGTGGCAATGGCCAGATAGTCATCGCGTAAACGCAATGAAATGACGCCCAGAATCCAACCAATAAATGCGGCGAGAAAGCCGCCCATGAGCAAAGCCGGAATGAAAGGCATGTGCACGTTTTCAAGCCAGGGAACGATCGGCTGGAGAACGTAATTCACTTCCTTTTGAATCGGTGACATGGTCAGGATCGCGCAGGTATAAGCCCCTACCGCCATGAATCCGGCATGTCCGAGACTGAACAAGCCGGTAAATCCGTTGATAAGATTGAGCGACAACGCCAGAATGATGTTGATCGCGCAGAGTTTGAAAATCTGCATGGTGAAGGGATCGAACATTCCGTCAAAGACGAAAAGCAGCACCAGACCAACTGCCGACGCACAGAGCGTCAGGAATGAATTCTGACTCATGAGAGGTTTTTTTAGCATGGTGGAGTTCATCAGACCTTTTCCCCCTGATTATTTCCCATCAGACCGGTGGGCTTGACCAGCAAGACCACGATCAACAGGACGAAGGCAAAGGCATCTTTATACCCGGTCAGTTCCGGCAGGAAGGCAACCGTCATCAGTTCGATGATGCCCAGCAGCAGTCCGCCAAGCACCGCCCCACTAATACTGCCAATCCCGCCGATAACCGCAGCAATAAAGCATTTCAGTCCGGGCATGATGCCCATCAAGGGTTCGAGACGGGGATACTTGAGCGCCCACATGATGCCGCCGATCGCGGCCAGCGCACTGCCGATGGCAAAGGTAATCATGACGATATGATTGACATCAATGGCCATCAGACGGGCGGCCTCAATATCGGTCGATACGGCGCGCATGGCCATGCCCACGCGGGTGCGATGAACCATCCACAGCAACGCGGCCAGAATGACCGCGGTGACCAGAGGAATAATCAGGCTGACGCTGGCGACGTGCACCCCACCGATCACAAAATTGGCGGCGAAAAAATCGGGAACCGGAAAGGCTTTGGGCCGCGCATCAAAGAGCACGATGGCCAGGTTTTCGATGAGGAATGAAGCACCGATGGCGCTGATCATGATCGAGATGCGGGGCGAATCGCGCAAAGGGCGATAGGCCAGCCGTTCAAGTACGACACCGAATACGGCGGTCAACGCAATGGCCACAATGACCGCCAGCCACCAGGGCATGAGAAAACTGCTGACCCCGTAAAAAGCCAGATAGCCACCGACCATAAAGATATCGCCATGAGCGAAATTGATCAGCCGCAGAATGCCATACACCATGGTGTAACCAATGGCGATCAGCGCATAGAGACTGCCAAGGGACAGCGCGTTGACGAACTGTTGTAAAAAAGTCTGAAAATCCATGGAGTTCCTTCTGGAACAGCAGCCGTTCCTACTCAATCGATCATCGATATATCGACCAAGCAGAAATGAGTAAAAATTCGAATAACTTTCGCCTTCTTCGCCTAACCGACAATTTCACGAAGAAGCAAGGTGCGCAATAATACAAAAAATCCGGATGGGTTTATAGCTAAAAGCTACAGTCCATCCGGATTTAATTGATCTGCGGAGAAAAATTCCTCCGCAGAAGCCAAGATCAGGGCTTGACGGTTGCCAGGAAGGTGAACTTGCCACCCTTCACGGTCTTGAAGATTGCCGCCTTGTCCGCATTGCGTTCGGCGTTGATGGTGATTGAACCGGCAGATCCTTCAAAGTCCTTGGTCTGGGCCAGCGCATCACGAATCTTCTGGGAGTCAGCCGAACCGGCACGCTTGATGGCATCCATAATCACCATGTAGGCGTCGTAACCGAGGGCCGCATTAGCCGAGGGTTCCTTCTTGAATTCCTCACGGAAAGCCTTGAGGAAAGCTTCGGACGTCTTGTTGATCGGCACGTCACTGGCGAAGAAGGTCGAGAAGGTGGCGCCTTCAACTGCTGCGCCGCCGACTTCCAGGAAAGAAGAAATATCCCAGGTGTCGCCGCCGAGGAACTGAGCCGTCATACCCAGAGCACGGGCTTGTTTGATGATCAGCGCTGATTCTGTATAGTTGCCCGGGGCAAAAATCACATCGGGTTCAAATTTCTTGATGTTGGTCAGCTGAGCCGAGAAGTCCTGATCACCGGTGTTGTAGTCGGACGTCGCGACGATAGCCTTTTCGTCACCCGAAAGCTTGACGAATTCATCGGCAAAGAACTTGGCCAGACCCACCGAGTAATCGTTGGACACTTCACGAATAATCGCGACTTTTTTTGCTTTCAGGGTGTTGAAAGCATAAGCAGCATTAACCACGCCCTGGAAGGGATCCAGGAAACAAACGCGGAAATAGTATTCGTTGCCCTTGGTGACGTTGGGGTTGGTGGCCGAAACTGCAACCGCCGGAACCTTGGCTTCTGCGAATATGGGGCCGCCAGACATTGACAACGAACTGCCCCAGGAGCCGATAACGGCTTTGACTTTTTCCTTCTGAACCAGAACGGTTGCCGCATTGGCCGCTTCAACCTTGTCCGACTTATTATCAACGGCAACCAACTGGACCTTCTTGCCCAGCACGGTCGGGTAAAGCTTGTTGGCCAGTTTGATGCCATCATACTCGTCGGCACCGCCGGCACCATTGGCACCGGTTAAAGGCTCAAACACGCCAATCTTGATGGCATCACTGTCGCCCGAAGGACTCGAGCAGGAAACCAGCGACAAGCCAAGCACCAAAGCAGCAGAAAGCGTGAGAAAGGGAATCTTCATTTTCATGGGAATCTCCATTGTTTTTTGTGATTGTTTCTGAATTGTTTTTATTAAAGCCCGGTGATGCTACAGGCCGGGTTTCATGGCGTCAATACAGTGAATGGCAATTCATTTTGAATAGTGACAGAAGCTGACTTCTTAGCAACACGACGAAATGTCTAGGCCAACTTTCGAGAAGCCTCGATACCGGCAAGATAGTTCCTATCTTCTGAAAGGATGGGCAAGTCAATATGGGGAAGCAGACGGGCAATCCGGGCGGAACGCACGGGGTCGAAGTCAGGACTCCATCGATTCAGGAGTTCGCCGACTGCCTCGGGAGCGTTGCACACCAGCAACATGTCACAGCCGGCATTCCAGGCTGCTGACGCGCGGCCCGTAATATCCCCGGCGATACTGGCCGCTTCCATCGACAAATCGTCGCTGAATACGACGCCACCAAACTTCAAGTTATTTCTTAATATACCATTCCATCTATCTGAAAAACCAGCAGGTTTATCATCGACACATGGATAGATAACGTGCGCCGGCATGACCGCATCGAGTTGCAGCTGGCGATAGGGGTCAATGTCCGGAAAAAGCTCTTCCATGCTTCGCCGATCGATAGGGAACGCCACATGAGAATCGGCTTCAGCCCAACCGTGACCGGGAAAGTGCTTGCCACACGCCGCCATCCCGGCGCGTCTCAAGCCGTCGATCAGCGCACCGGCCAGTTGCGAAACCACCTTCGGGTCGGAATGGAATGAACGGTCGCCGATGACGCCGCTGCGCCCCCAGTCGAGGTCAAGGACGGGAGTAAAAGAGAGATCAACCCCGCTCTGCCGTAACTCTGCTGCCAAAACGTAGCCAATATCACGAGCAGCAACGAGCGCTTCTTGCGAGTTGCGTTCCCATAGCTCGCCCAGTCGGCGCATCGCTGGCAAGCGGGTGAATCCCTCGCGGCAGCGCTGCACCCTGCCCCCTTCGTGGTCGATGGCGATCAGCAGCGGCGGCGAACGCAAGCCATGGACTTCTGCGGTCAGCCGAGAAAGCTGTTCGGGCGATTGGTAGTTGCGGGCAAACAGGATCAGCCCACCGACCAGCGGATGCCTCAGCCGCTCACGATCCAGATCGGTCAGGACCAATCCAGCGATGTCAATCATCAATGGGCCGTGCGGGAGTTTTTTCGGAGCAGTCATGGTGTGATCCGTTCCATAACCACAAAAGCCAGCGCAAATTCCTGTTCATCGCTGATTGAAAGGTGGGCAACCAGACCGCGTTCGGCAAGATACTGGGCAAGCTCAGCAGAGTAACTGAAGCCTGGCTTGCCGAGGGAATCATGAATCACGGCAATATTGGGCAGCGTCGCCGGAGTGGCCACACCAATCCCAAGCGCCTTGCCAAAGGCTTCCTTGGCGGCAAAGCGCTTGGCCAAAAAGCGCGCGGCGTCTTTGGCTTTGGTGAAATCAGCGCGTTCTTCCGCTGCCAGTAATTTTTCCAACGCATGCTCGCCGTGGCGTGCGTAGAGCTTGCCCATGCGCGCTACGGCAACGATGTCGGTCCCGGTACCGTAGATCATCGGCTGAAACTCTGTGCCTCGCGCATCAATCGCTTCATTTCGCGCACCGCTTCACGCAAGCCGACAAAAACCGCACGACTGACGATGGCATGACCGATGTGCAGTTCGCGGATGCCTGGTAGCCGGGCTAGAGGCTGGACATTGAAGTAATTCAGTGCATGGCCGGCGTTGAAACGCATCCCCAGGTCTTGAATTGCTTCGCCAGCGAGGCGAATCTTTTCCAGTTCGGCAAGTACGGCCGGGCTTTCGGCGTCGCGGCCCTTGTGGTGGAAGGCATGAGCGTAGGGGCCGGTGTGGATTTCGCAAACGCGTGCGCCGATACGCGCAGCGGCTTCGATCTGGTCGATTTCGGCATCGATAAAAACGCTGCTCATGATCCCTGCAGCCGTCAAACGACCGATGGCTTCCTTGAGTTTGGCTTCCTGGGAAAGGATGTCCAGCCCGCCTTCGGTAGTGACCTCATGGCGCCCTTCAGGAACCAGCATGGCCATTTCCGGTTTGAGACGGCAGGCAATGCCAACCATCTCCTCGGTCGCGGCCATTTCCAGATTGAGCTTGATCTGCGTCAGCGCGCGGAGTTTTTCGACATCGGCATCCTGGATGTGCCGGCGATCCTCGCGCAGATGAACGGTGATACCGTCAGCTCCACCAAGATGCGCTTCGACGGCGGCCCAGGCCGGTTCAGGTTCATAGGTACGTCGCGCCTGGCGAATCGTGGCGACGTGATCAATATTTACGCCCAGTTCGATCATAAATCCTGTAGCTCCATAAAAATTTTTCGTGCCTGCAAATCCTTGCCGCCCGTGTAATGCGCAATCAGGGTACGCATCAACTGTTTGGCCTCGCTTAACGAACGCGGATCGGTAAAGTCCTCTTGCGCCAGGTCGGTCAGGGTTTTTCCGCTTACACAAAGCGTTGAATGCCCTGGTCGGGCCAGTTTTACAGGGCCGCTCTCAATTTCGTAAGAGTAATGCGCAACAGGATCGATGGGCAATCCCGCGGCATCGTGCTCCAGCGTCAGGCCGTAACCCAGTTCCTTTAACAAAGCCCGTTCAAAGCAACGCAAATCAGCTTCGTGCAAACGTTCGGAAAACCGCCGCAGGGTTTCAGCATATACCGAGAAAAGCTCTCCGTGTGCATCTTCACGAGGAAGAAGATGCATCAGCAACTCGTTGAGATAGTAGGCGCAAAACAAGGCTTTACCGGTCAGCAACGGTTGGCCGCCCTGCCATTCGGCCTTCATCAAGGTTTGTACTTCACCCTTGCCAGCCCAGGCCAGCTCTAGCGGCTGGAAGGAGAGCAGCAAACCACGCAAGACCGAACGTGGACGTCGTGCGCCACGGGCCAATAGCGCAACCCGGCCGAAATCACGAGAAAATACTTCGACAATCAGGCTGGTTTCCCGGAACGGGTAGGAGTGCAGGACAAAAGCAGGCTGACCGTCGACCTTGTTGCGATGCATGAGATCAACGCCCGTTCGGTGATTTACTCGTAGCCAAGGCTCTTGAGCAGACGCTCGTCGTCATTCCATCCGGACTTGACCTTGACAAAGACTTCAAGGAAGACCTTGCCGTCAAACAGACGCTCCATGTCCTGGCGGGCTTCCGAGGCGATGCGCTTGAGGGTCTCCCCGCCCTTGCCGATGACAATCCCTTTGTGCGCCTGACGATCAACGACGATGGCTGCGCTGATGCGGCGCAAGGGACCATCGAGCTCGAATTTTTCAATTTCGACGGTCGCTGCGTAAGGCAATTCATCACCGATCAGGCGGAAGAGCTTTTCGCGGATGTATTCTGAAGCGATGAATTTTTCGCTCTTGTCGGTAATTTCATCTTCGCCGAACAACAACTCGTCATTCGGCAGGTGTTTGCGCGTTTCCGCCAGCAGCTCTTCAAGCTGGCTGCCCTTCGCCGCACTGATTGGAACGATGGCAGCAAAAGCATGCAGCACCGCCAGTTTGGCAAGCAGCGGCAAAAGCTGTGTTTTATCTTTGATCTGGTCAATTTTATTGACCGCCAGAATGACCGGCCGCTCCGGAGGCAGAAGCTGGACAACCGTCATGTCCTTGGTGTCAAAGTGGTCCGCATCGACCACAAAGATGACCACATCCACCTCGGCCAGAGCTTGTGTCACGCCACGGTTCATCGCCCGATTGAGGGCATTGACATGTTTGGTCTGGAAACCTGGCGTATCGACAAAAACAAACTGCGCATCCGGTCGGGTCAGAATGCCCATGATGCGATGCCGAGTGGTTTGTGCCTTGCGTGAAACAATGCTGATCTTCTCGCCAATCAGACGATTGAGCAGCGTCGATTTACCCACATTGGGGCGGCCAACGATGGCGATGGTTCCGGATTTCAATTCATTCATAATTCGTGCAATCTTTCTAGCGCCCGTTCGGCAGCCATCTGTTCAGCAGCACGTCGGCTGCTACCTTTGCCTTCAGTTTTAATCTTCAACGAATCGATCAGGCAGGCAATGGTGAAATGCTGGGCATGCACCTCGCCTTCGGTACCAGTCAGAGCGTATTTGGGAAGGGGCAAGCGCCGTCCCTGCAGGTATTCCTGCAGGCGGGTTTTGGCATCCTTGATCGGCTGGCCGGGAACAATAGCCGACAGGAGTGATTCATATATGTTGATAATAACTGCGCTTGCCGCATCAAAACCGGCATCAAGCCAAACGGCACCAAACAGGGCTTCCAGGGCATCGGCAAGGATTGAAGGACGCTGCGACCCTCCACTTTTCAATTCACCTTCGCCCAGGCGTAGGTATTGCCCTAATGACAAGGCTAGCGAAAGCTGATGAAGGCTGTCCTGGCGGACCAGATTGGCCCGCAGCCGTGACAGATCGCCTTCAGGCACGTCAGGGAAGCGATGAAAGAGCTGGTGGGCAATAACCGCATTGAGAATGGCATCGCCAATGAATTCAAGGCGTTCGTTATGCGGCGAACTATGGCTGCAATGGGTCAGAGCGGTCCGCAGCAGTGAAGCATCGGAAAACGTGTGGCAGATCGCCTGCTCAAGTCGATGGGTCATTCGGCTTAATCGCGCCCCGACGAGCCCTGAAAATCAATCAGCAAACTGACATTGGGAAATAGCGGAATACGTTTCTCGTAGGCAAAAGCAATGACCACTTTGTTTCCCTCTTTGGAAATATCGAGATCAGCTGAGGTAATTGCCTGAATGTGATCAACATCAGCGTACTTACTGAAGGTCGAGCGAATCTCTGCGACTGTTTTCCCACCAGCACTCGCTGCGGTCGCTTCAACGTCTTTGCGAATTTTGTAGTAATCGATGAATTCAGGCGCCACCTTCATCCCCATCATCGCCACTACCGCAATAATAATGCCCCAGATCAACAATCCCGAGAGCGTGACACCCCGTTGATGTTTCATAGCAGTCCTCATTTGAACGATCCAATGCGTTTCAGATCGCTGAAGTTAAGCCAGACGAAAAACGCTTTGCCGACAATGTTTTCCTCGGGAACGAACCCCCAGAAGCGACTATCCCGGCTATTGTCACGATTATCACCCATCATGAAGTAGTGATTCGCCGGCACCGTGCAGATTACTCCAGCGTTATTGTAGAGACAATTCCCACGATGAGGAAATTGAGAGGCATCCGGAATAAACGCCGGTGCATCCTCATCATTGAGAATGCCGTGCTCGAACCCTTCCGCTTTTTCGACGAGCTGTTTCGAGTAGTACAGGCGTTCAGGATGGAGATAGTCGTTCACCCGGCGGGTTTCCACCGGCTGACCATTAATGCTCAGTCGCTTATTCTGGTAGGCCACCTTGTCGCCCGGAAGTCCGACGACACGCTTGATATAGTCCAGCGAAGGATCTTCGGGATAGCGAAAAACCATGACATCGCCGCGTTGCGGCTGGTTGATGCTGATCACCTTCTTGTTGACGATCGGAAGCCGGATGCCATAGGTGAATTTGTTCACCAGAATGAAATCCCCAACCTGAAGCGTCGGAATCATCGAACCCGAGGGAATCTTGAACGGTTCGACGATAAACGATCGCAGTCCAAAAACCAGCAGGATCACCGGGAAAAAACTGGAGCCATACTCCACCCACCACGGATCCTTGGCGTCAGCGCCGCGACGCTTTTTGAATACCAGCGCATCGGCACCCCAGATGGCGCCACTGGCCAGCAGCAGGCAGAACAGAATCAACGCAAAATTCACTCTCAAACTCCCTTATTTGCCAATTCGCAGCACGGCGAGGAAGGCTTCCTGCGGTATTTCAACCGAGCCGACCTGCTTCATGCGCTTCTTGCCGGCTTTCTGCTTTTCGAGCAGTTTCTTTTTACGTGAAATATCGCCGCCATAGCATTTGGCCAGCACGTCTTTACGCATGGCCTTGACGTTTTCCCGGGCAATGATATTCGAACCAATCGCCGCCTGAATCGCCACATCATACATTTGGCGCGGTATCAGCTGACGCATCTTGGCCGCCAGTTCGCGGCCCCGATAGATCGAATTGGCCCGGTGCACAATCATCGACAGGGCATCGACCTTCTCACCATTGATCAGGATATCCAGTTTGACCACATCAGCGGCCCTGAACTCCTTGAAGTCATAGTCCAGCGAGGCGTATCCGCGGGAGACCGACTTCAGCTTGTCGAAGAAATCCATCACCACTTCGGCCATCGGCATTTCATAAATCAGTTGCACCTGGCGGCCGTGGTAAGTCATATCCACCTGATTACCGCGCTTCTGGTTGCACAAGGTGATGACGTTACCCAGGTATTCCTGCGGAACAAAGACGGTAATGGTGATGATTGGCTCGCGAATTTCTTCCACTTTGGTCTGGTCGGGAAGCTTCGCCGGATTTTCAACCTCGATCAGGCTACCATCGCGCATCATGACTTGGTAAACGACCGTCGGTGCTGTCGAAATCAGATCCTGATCAAACTCGCGCTCGAGACGCTCCTGCACAATCTCCATGTGCAACAAGCCGAGAAAGCCGCAGCGGAAGCCAAAACCCAGGGCTTGCGAGACTTCCGGCTCATAGTGCAATGAGGCGTCGTTCAGCTTGAGTTTCTCCAGCGATTCACGCAAGGAATCATACTGATTGGATTCAATCGGATAGAGGCCAGCAAAGACCTGTGACTTGATTTCCTTGAAACCAGGCAGGGCTTCAAGGGCCGGTCGGTCGGCCAGCGTCACCGTATCGCCGACCTTGGCGGCCTGCAGTTCCTTGATGCCGGAAATAATGTAACCCACATCGCCAGCGCTCAGCGAATCCCGCTGTATGGCTTTCGGCGTAAAAACACCAACCTGTTCGCAGAGATGCACCGAGTCGGAGGCCATCAAGCGAATTTTGTCTTTCGGACGCAAGGTACCGTCGATGACGCGAACCAGCATCACGACTCCGACATAGTTGTCGAACCACGAATCGATCAGCAGCGCCTTGAGCGGCGCATCCGGATCACCAATCGGCGCAGGAATGCGTTCGATGATGGCTTCAAGGATATCCTCAACCCCCAGGCCCGTCTTGGCCGAAGCCAGGATGGCGTGGGAGGCATCGATACCGATCACGTCTTCGATTTCCTGCCGTGCGTTGTCGGGCATCGCCGACGGCAAATCGATCTTGTTCAGCACCGGAAGCACTTCAACCCCCAGTTCGATCGCGGTATAACAGTTCGCCACGGTCTGGGCTTCAACGCCCTGAGAGGCGTCGACGACCAGCAAAGCGCCTTCACAGGCGGAAAGCGAACGCGAAACCTCATAAGAGAAATCGACGTGGCCTGGCGTATCGATCAGGTTGAAATTATAGATTTCGCCGCTGCGCGATTTGTACTTCAGCGCAGCGGTCTGCGCCTTGATCGTAATGCCGCGCTCTCGCTCGATATCCATCGAGTCGAGGACTTGGGCTTCCATTTCACGGTCAGACAGGCCGCCACACATATGAATGATACGGTCGGCAAGGGTCGACTTGCCATGATCAATGTGAGCGATTATCGAAAAATTACGAATATGTTGCATTGAATTACCAGAAAAAAAGGGCGCCGGCGGGCACCCTTTGTTTGATTTGCCAGAAGCCCGCGATTTTAGCGGATTTTGCCCAAATAATCACGGACTTTGGCAACATCAAGGAAGTAATGACAGAGTTCATCGTCTCCGTGCAGCAAAACAGGAACTCGTTCATCGTAAAGCGCGACCAGCTCCGGATCCGTATCCACATCCAGCACATCAACTTCAAAGCCAAATTCTTCGGCCAGCGGATGCAAGGCCAGCTCCATTTCATGACAGAGATGGCAGTAGGTCCGAGAAACCAGGGTCAGCGTCAGCATGCTAATCCACCCTTTTATCCGGCAGACCTTTGATGGTCACAAAAGTCTGAATCTCGCCGCGCTTGACCAGCAAGGTGATATTGGCTGATTTGTCAAACTGAGCCAGCAGCTTGTTGAACTGCTCGACGCTTTTGAGCTCAGTGTTTTCTCCGCGAGCGATCAGCGAGAGAATGATGTCTCCGGGCCGCAAGTCAGCACGGGAACCGTTGGCACGAACGTCTTCGACCAACAGCCCGGCGCTGATCTTCAGTTCCCGCCGCTGTTCCGCATTCAACTCGGAAACGACCAGCCCCAGTCGATTGGCGGGCTGTTCGGCAGGACGTGAACTTTTCGCCGGACGCAGGGAGGTTTTTTCTTCGAGGGTTTCCGCTACGACGACGGACATTTCCTTGGGACTCCCCTTGCGCCACACCTGAATCTGAACTTTTGACCCCGGGCGCGTCGAACCGACGATACGCGGCAAATCGGCGGAATTGGTCACGCTCTTGCCATCAAACTTGAGAATGACGTCTCCCGGTTCGATTCCGGCCTTATCGGCAGGTCCGCCTTTTTCAACCGCATTCACTGCGGCGCCTTGGGGTTTGTTCAGGCCAAAGGATTCTGACAGATCTTTGGTCACTTCCTGAATCACCACACCGATTCGCCCGCGACTGACCTTGCCTTTGGCCTTGAGTTGATTCTGGATGTCCATGGCCACGTCAATCGGAATGGCAAAGGATATCCCCATAAATCCGCCGGATCGGCTGTAGATTTGGGAGTTGATGCCGATCACCTCGCCTTTCATATTGAACAGCGGGCCGCCCGAATTTCCCGGATTAACGGCGACGTCGGTCTGAATAAAAGGCACGTAATTTTCCTGCGGAAGCGACCGCCCCTTGGCGCTGACGATGCCTGCGGTGACACTATTGTCAAACCCGAAGGGCGAACCAATGGCCACAACCCACTCCCCTACCCTGAGGACGCTGGGGTCGCCCAGGGTGACGCTAGGTAGGCCCTTGGCTTCAATTTTGATCAAGGCGACATCGGTGCGCTTATCGGCGCCGATGACCTTGGCCTTGAATTCTCGCTTGTCGGTCAAGCGCACCAGGATTTCATCAGCGGCATCGACCACATGGGCATTTGTCAGAATGTAGCCCTCTGCGCTGATGATAAATCCCGAACCCAGAGAACGACTTTCGAATTCACGCGGGACGCTAGGTGTATTCGGCACGCCAGGTTGCTTGGGGAAGAATCGGCGGAACAGATCCGCCATCGGATCGTCTTCGTCGAAGGGGAACGGCCAATTCCCGCGAACGCTACTGCGCACGACCTGGGTAGTACTGATATTTACCACCGCCGCGCCCTGCTTTTCAACCAGATCAGTAAAATCAGGCAGCGCCTTGTTTTGCGCGTGTGCGGTAAGGGAACAGAATAGGAAGAAAACAACTGAAATGAAGTGCTTCATAAGAATCATCGCCTCCTGTAAATAGGTTGCCGATCAACCAAAGGGCAAAATCGGGACGAAACTACAGAAATCAATACTTGATATGCGGTTGCGCATGCAGGCTGGCAGTTTTGCGCTGCTGGGTATAGCGCAACCCCCCCCAAGCACCAACCAGTCCGACGATCGAACCGCCAATCGCCCCGGTTTCTCCTAAAAAAAACAAACCGGAAAATGCTCCCACAAAAAGGCAAAGCAGTGGCAGTCCGTAGGCCAGTAGCGCCGACTGGCGGATGGCGCCTGCATCAATCGAAACAGCTATATGATCGCCTGCCGACGCGTTTCCTGAATTCAGCACCCGGAACGTTTTTGGCGTACTGCAGAGCATCTTCCCCAGATTATGTCCGCCACATCCGCCGTCCTCGTGGCAACGACCACAGCCGGCCTCATCCATTTGGACGATTGCATAGTCACCCTCAACAGAGGTAACGATCCCTTTTGCATCAATCATGTTTTGGTTCGATCCTGAATCTGGTCTGCGAAACTCAATTTCGCTTAGAAGTTTTAATTCTACCAGCGGTGGTCAGGAGCGGTATCAAGAAGTGGGCGCAGCTTTTCAGCCACGGCCTCACGGGCTCTGAAAATTCGTGAGCGAACCGTGCCGATCGGGCAATGCATATGTACAGCAATTTCCTCGTAACTCAATCCTTCGATTTCACGCAGGACGATCGCGTTACGCAGCTCCTCGGGCAAAGCATCCATGGCCGCATTGACCGTTTGCCCGATTTGCTTTGATTGCAACAAGCGTTCAGGGGTGTTGATATCGCGCAGTTGATCGGCATCATCGAACGTCTCAGCTTCATTAGCATCAAAATCGGTCGATGTCGGTGCTCGCCGCCCTTTGGCAACCAGATAGTTTTTGGCCGTATTAATCCCGATTCGGTAGAGCCAGGTATAAAAAGCGCTCTCCCCTCGGAATGAGGGCAATGCCCGATAGGCTTTGATAAAAGCTTCCTGGGAAACATCTTCGACTTCAGCATGATCACGAATAAAGCGCGACAGCAACCGTCCAAGCTTGCGTTGGTATTTCTCAACCAGTTGATTGAAGGCTTGCTTGTCGCCAGCCTGCGCACGCTCGACCAAAACCTGGTCAATTTCGCGTTCGTTCATGCTCTGTTAATTCCCTGTCAGACAACGTATCGTGTTTTTCTTTCAAAGTATAACGCAACCGCGCTGCCGACGTAGCGAGATTGCATAATAATTTGTTCACGCTGATTTCGTGAGCTTCAATCAGTTCAAAACAGGATCGGTGCCCAAGGTCCTCGTGTTATAGTAATTCCCCTTGTTTCAGGGTGGTTAGCGTGAAGCTTTTCTTCGATATTCTGGTTATTGGTAGCGGTCTTGCAGGTCAGTCGGCAGCGCTTCGCTTGGCGGAAACCCACAAAGTAGGATTAATCAGCAAACGCGCTCTAGAGGACAGTGCTTCCAGTTGGGCCCAGGGGGGAATTGCCGCCGTACTGGACAGCCAGGATTCTGTTGAAGCGCATATCCAGGACACCATCACTGCCGGCGCTTTTCTCAACGATCCTAAAGCCACTCGTTTTGTGGTTGAAAACGGACGGCACTCGATCGACTGGCTGATCGAACAGGGCGTCCCATTTACCCGTGACGAAGCCGGATTTCACCTCACCCGTGAAGGTGGACATAGTGCTCGCCGAGTGATCCATGTGGCAGATGCCACGGGGCTTGCGGTTCAGGATACTTTGACGCATAAAGTCAGGCAGCATCCCAACATCACCATCCTTGAGCAACACATTGCTATTGATCTGATCACCGGAAGCAAACTGGGCTTGGCCGACAATCGTTGTTACGGCGCCTATGTGCTGGATAACGACAGCGGTGAGGTCGTCACCATCGGCGCAGCGCACACCTTGATCGCCACTGGTGGGGCCGGCAAGGTCTATCTCTATACCACCAATCCGGATACCTCTACCGGCGATGGGATTGCTATGGCCTGGCGAGCCGGCTGCCGGGTGGCGAACATGGAATTCATCCAGTTTCACCCGACCTGTCTGTATCACCCACAGGCCAAGTCCTTCCTGATTTCTGAAGCGGTCCGTGGCGAAGGGGGCATCCTGCTCTTGCCGGATGGCACGCGCTTCATGCCGGAACACGACCCTCGCGCGGAACTTGCGCCCCGCGATGTGGTTGCCCGCGCCATTGACTTTGAAATGAAGAAACGCGGCCTGGATTGCGTTTATCTCGACATTTCGCACAAGCCTGCCGATTTTCTGGCCGAACATTTCCCCAATATTCTCGCGCGCTGCCTTGAACTGGGTATCGACATCACCCGCGAACCCATCCCCGTAGTTCCGGCGGCCCACTACACCTGCGGCGGCGTGGTAACCGACCTCAAGGCTCGGACCAATATCCCCGGGCTTTATGTTGCCGGCGAAGCGTCCTGTACCGGATTACATGGCGCCAACCGCTTGGCCAGCAATTCGTTACTCGAATGTCTGGTGTTTGGCGAAGCCGCGGCCGCTGATATTCTGTTGCAGCCTGAGATCAAGCACCCTGAACTTCCCGAGTGGGATGCCAGCCGGGTGAGCGATCCCGATGAAGAAATCGTCATTGCCCACAACTGGGATGAGTTGCGGCGTTTCATGTGGGACTACGTTGGCATCGTGCGAACCACCAAGCGACTGCAGCGTGCACAGCACCGCATCCGCCTGCTGTCCAGAGAGATCAACGAGTACTATTCAAACTTTCGTGTCAGCCACGATTTGATCGAGCTGCGAAATCTGGTGGTGACGGCCGATCTGATTGTTCGTTGTGCACTTCAGCGGCGTGAAAGCCGGGGCTTGCATTTCAGCCGGGATTATCCGGCGATGTTGCCAAAAGCAAGAAACACCGTGCTTAGCAGACTTTCCCGTCGCCCTGACTAGCCCTTTGCCAGCGCAACCAGAGTCTTAACACGCGAAACTCTGTCGCGCTCATTTGATCAGGGAAGAGCGTCAGGGTTCTAACCCTGCGCTCTTCTTCTCTCCTGAAACGCAGCACGATCAGGTGGCTAAAAACAGCCGTGCCCTGAATAAGTTGGATTTCAGTCTGATGCCCGTCTGAATCAAGACAAAGAATTCTGCTCGGTCCAACAAGACGCAGAGCGAGCGCATTCGACGGACGCAAAAAATACCCCGTCGATACGCCGATACCACCCCAGAGAATCGCACGGACGAACCAAGTCCACGGCAGTACAGCAACGCAAGCTGCCGCCAGAGCGTGAAACAGTATCAGCAGGGAAGAAAGCAGGAAAGAGCGGTGCAGTTCAATGGAGACAGGGAACTGCACCGCGCTGGCCGAATGGCTTAAACCTTCTTGAACACGCAAGTGGCGTTGGTTCCGCCAAAGCCGAAGGAGTTGGAAATAGCGACATCAATCTTCATCTGCCGCGCCTCGTTGGCACAGTAGTCAAGATCGCATGCTTCATCCTGATTAAAGATGTTGATGGTCGGTGGTGACACCTGATTATAGATCGCCAGTGCCGAGAAAACGGCCTCAATACCACCCGCCGCGCCGAGCAAGTGCCCAGTCATCGACTTGGTTGAGTTGACAACGAGTTTCTTGGCATGATCACCAAAGGCTCGCTTGACGGCAACAGTTTCGGCCTTGTCGCCCAGTGGAGTCGACGTACCATGGGCATTCAGATAGTCAACTTCATCCATGTTGATTCCGGAATTGCGCAGCGCAATCGTCATGCAACGTGCGGCACCTTCTCCGTCGTCACAAGGAGCCGTCATGTGATTCGCATCCGCACTCATACCGAAACCAGCGACTTCAGCGTAAATCCGCGCGCCACGGGCTTTGGCATGTTCATACTCTTCCAGCACCACGACACCGGCACCTTCACTCAGAACAAAACCATCGCGATCCTTGTCCCAAGGACGGCTGGCCGTTTTTGGGTCATCGTTGCGGGTAGAAAGCGCCCGTGCCGCGCAGAATCCACCCAGCCCCAGCGGCGAAACCGTGCATTCCGCACCGCCAGCGATCATCACGTCGGCGTCACCGTATTCGATAAGACGGGCTGCATCGCCAATGCTATGGGTGCCAGTCGAACATGCGCTGACCAAGGCAATGTTTGGCCCCTTGTATCCATAAAGGATCGACAAGTTGCCTGAAATCATGTTGATGATGGATCCGGGAACGAAAAAGGGTGAGATCTTTCGTACACCAGACACATTGAATTCGTCACGTGTGGTTTCAATCAACGGCAATCCGCCGATACCGGAACCGATGGAAACACCATAACGATCGGCATCAACCGGGTGCGCTTCAAGCCCAGCATCCTTGATGGCATTAATGCCTGCAGCCATTCCGTAATGGATGAAGGTATCCATCCGACGCGCATCTTTGGCAGGAATAAATTGACTGATGTCAAAGTCTCTGACTTCACCCGCTATTTGAACAGGGAATGATGAAACATCGAAACGAGTGATCCGGTCAATTCCGGAGCGTCCGGCAAGTATGTTCTGCCAGGCTTGTTCGACGGTATTTCCGACCGGTGAAATAACACCAAGGCCAGTGATAACAACTCTGCGACGTGCCAATTTCTTCTCCCTTTAACAGGAAAATACTGGTTTGAGGGGGAAATGCATTTCGGAAAAATTGACTGGGGCAGCAGCAAAACCGCCCACAGTCAACTCCCGAAAAGAATTACTTCTTATGACCTACGACGTAGTCAATGGCTTGTTGAACATTGGTGATTTTCTCGGCTTGATCATCCGGAATCTCGCATTCGAACTCTTCTTCGAGTGCCATTACCAGTTCGACTGTATCCAACGAATCCGCGCCAAGATCGTCAACGAACGAAGATTCGTTCTTGATGTCCGCTTCATTCACGCCGAGTTGCTCTGCGACAATTTTTCTGACGCGTTGTTCGATATTATCCATCAAAGTACTCCTTCCCAAGGTTCATGTGTGAAACAAAAACAAGTTATGTTACCAAAACGACCGGTACCTGCCAAACACGCAAACGAACCGGTCATGTCGCCTGCCACCCTTGCGGGTGTTATTCCATGTGCATTCCGCCGTTGACATGAATCGTCGAGCCGGAAATATAAGCTGCGTCGGGTGAAGCGAGAAAGCCAACAGCGGCAGCGACTTCTTCAGGTGTTCCGAAACGACCCAAAGGAATTGAAGAAGAATACGCAGCCCGCTGCTTTTCATCGAGCGCCTTGGTCATATCGGTATCGATAGAGCCAGGAGCGACGCAATTGACGGTGATGTTTCGACTGCCGAGCTCACGTGCCATAGAGCGCGTCATACCAGCAACACCGGCCTTTGCTGCACAGTAATTGGCTTGCCCGGGGTTGCCCGCATGACCGACAACCGATGTTACATTAATGATCCGACCCTGGCGTAATTTCACCATCCCGCGCATGACACTTTTGGAGAGTCGAAAAACACCTTTCAGGTTCGTATCCAGAACGGCATCCCACTCATCATCTTTCATGCGCATGACAAGATTGTCGCGCGTAATGCCTGCGTTGTTAACCAGAATCGAAATCATGCCGAAGGTTTTTTCGATATGGGTAATCAGCGCATCAATCTGCGTCTGATTACAAACGTCAAGAACGGTCCCTAGTCCCTTGCAAGCTGATGCATCGAGGTACTCTGAAATACTTGTTGCGCCTTCATCGCTGGTGGCTGTCCCAATAACGGTAGCTCCCATGGAGCTCAGTTTTTGCGCGACAGCTCGCCCGATTCCACGTGAGGCGCCCGTGACAAGGGCAACTTGTCCAGTAAGCATGGTGTTACTCCAAAGTCGACAGGGCGGCTTCAATCGCAGCAAGATCAGCCAAGGCGAGACCGACAAGCCCCTCGGAGCAGCGTTTTGTCAGCCCAGCAAGAACTTTTCCTGGCCCACATTCAGCAACGTTGGTGACGTCCATGGTGGCAATTTTCTGTACAGTCTCAACCCAGCGTACCGGGGAGTAGGCCTGCCGAATTAACGCATCCTTGATGCGAACCGGATCTGTCTCAATCGCCACATCGACGTTATTAATCACCGGGATTGTCGGCACCGCAAAGTCCAATTCAGCGAGACGGGCTTCCAGTTTTACAGCGGCTGGACGGATCAGTGACGAATGGAAAGGTGCGGAAACCGGCAGAATAACGGCGCGCTTTGCCCCCCTTTCCTTACATCCTTCGCAGGCACGTTCAACGGCAGCCTTGCTGCCGGCAATCACGGTTTGACCGGGGCCGTTGTAGTTAACAGGTTCGACAACAGCACCTGCACCCAGCTCGGCAATGGCTTCAGCACAGGCTTCTAGAATTTTTGCATCGTCCAGATTGAGAATAGCCGCCATGGCTCCGGTTCCCACAGGAACGGCCTCTTGCATCGCCGAAGCACGCAATCTCACCAGTGGAACTGCATCCTTAAAATCAAGAACTTCAGCAGCGACCAGCGCAGAATACTCACCTAAGCTGTGACCTGCGACGACGGATGGCCGTTTGCCACCCTTTTCCAACCAAAGCCGATAAGCCGCAATAGCTGCCGTGAGCATCAGCGGTTGCGTGTTGACCGTCTGTGACAGCAGTTCAGCAGGACCATCGGCGACAAGTTGCCAAAGATCCTGATCCAGTGTTGCGGAGGCTTCGTCAAAGGTCGAGCGAATAATGGCTGAATCGCCATAGGCGGCCATCATTCCGACAGTTTGCGATCCCTGACCGGGAAATACGAAAGCGAATGCCATAGATTATCCTTTTAAAACTCGAGTAAGACAGCGCCCCAGGTAAAGCCCCCACCCACACCTTCGAGAAGTAGCTTTTGCCCTCGTTGAATGCGTCCATCACGAACCGCAACATCCAGCGCTAACGGAATAGATGCTGCGGAAGTATTTCCGTGGACGTCCACCGTTACAATCACTTTATCAGAACTGATGCCTAGTTTTTTACCTGTTGATTCAATGATCCGGATATTTGCTTGATGTGGCACCAGCCAGTCAATATCTGCGGTAGTTAGACCGGATATGTCACAGCATTCATGCGCAACTTCCGAGAGAACGCGGACAGCAAACTTGAATACCGCCTGACCGTCCATGCGTAAAAACGGATCTCCAATAACTTTTCCGCTACAAACATTTCCGGGCACCGAGAGGATGCCATGTTGCGATCCGTCGGCATGAGCAACCGTAGCGATAATTCCGGGCTTGTCTGAAGCCTCAAGGACAACCGCACCCGCTCCATCACCAAATAACACACAGGTTGCACGATCTTCCCAGTCGAGAATTCGGGAAAAAACTTCTGCGCCAACAACCAAAGCCTTTTTACGCTCACCGGAGCGAATAAATTTGTCGGCGATATTCAAAGCATAGATAAATCCGCTGCATACGGCCTGCACATCAAAGGCCATGGCCCCCTTGTTGCCAAGTTTTGCTTGCAACAGGCAGGCGGTGCTGGGAAAAATAAAATCCGGAGTCGAGGTGGCGACAATGATCAGATCAATTTCGCTGGCATCAACACCAGCCGATTCCAATGCCCGACGGCTGGCCTCGAAGGCCAAGTCACTCGACGTACAGCCGGCCTCTGCCAGATGGCGGGACTTGATACCGGTACGGGTAGAAATCCATTCGTCGTTGGTGTCAACACCACGCACGACGAGGTCAGCGTTACTAACGGGATTTCCGGGCAAAAAACTACCGACACCTGCGATACGTGCAAACATATTATGCGGTCTCCTGAATCGGTTGCTGCTGAGCGACACGCTCTGAAATACGTGAGAGAACTCCACTGCGAACGGTCTCTCCGGCACGGTCAAGCGCATTGCCGAAAGAAAATGCATCAGCCGAACCGTGACTCTTTATTACAATGCCTTTTAGGCCAAGCAGGCTGGCACCGTTATAGCGCCGGTGATCAACCCGCCGTTTGAAATTCTTTAATACCGGAAGCGCAACCAGTGCTGCCAGCTTGGTCATCCAGTTACGACTGAACTCCTGTCGCAAAAAGGTAGCAAGCAACTGCGCCAGACCTTCCGAAGCTTTCAACGCGACATTGCCAACAAAGCCGTCGCAGACAACAACTTCAGCCACGCCTTTGAACAGATCATCACCTTCAACATTGCCGATAAAATTCAGCTCCGAATCTTTCAGGAGTTCAGCAGCACGTTTGACAACCTCATTACCTTTGATGTCCTCTTCGCCGATATTCAGGATTCCGACCGTGGGTCGATCCTTATGTTCAATCGCGGCGACCAGCGAAGCACCCATGATGCCGAATTGAAACAGGTGCTCTGGAGAGCAGTCAACGTTGGCCCCCAGATCAAGGACATGAACATGCCCGGTAATCGTCGGTAGCACAGCACAAATGGCCGGCCGATCTATCCCCGGTAACATTTTGAGCACGAAGCGTGAAATAGCCATCAATGCCCCTGTATTACCGGCCGAAACGCAGGCATCCGCCTCGCCACTCTTGACGAGATTGATGGCCACGCGCATTGAAGAATCTTTTTTGTTCTTCAGCGCCAGGGCAGGAGACTCATCCATGCCAACAACTTCAGTTGCGTGACGAATAGACACACGTATATCTTCCTCACTGGGAAGATACGGACGTATTTCACTTTCGAGGCCAACGAGAAGTACGCGGACATCTTCGTGTTTTCGCACGAAGCTTAGCGCGGCAGGGACAGTAACCACTGGGCCGTGGTCTCCACCCATGCAGTCAATAGCAACAGTAACCGTCATCCGGGAAAAGGCAATTGAAAGGCCAGGGAACTCCCCATTAAGAGAAACCCCCACCCTTTCCAGAGGCCTTATTCGCTCGTGCCTTTGGCAACCTTTTTACCACGGTAATAGCCTGACGGGCTAACGTGGTGGCGCAAGTGCACTTCGCCTGTTGTCGGCTCAATAGCGAGGGGTGGTGAGGTCAGAAAATCGTGTGCACGATGCATGCCCCGTTTGGAAGGGGATTTCTTGTTTTGTTGGACGGCCATATATTAACTCCATAGTTCAAATTCACTGCGCCTTACCCTTAAGCCCTTTGAGCACCGAGAACGGAGAAACATTCTCCTTCTCCTGCCCTGAGCCAGGCAAAACACAATACTCGTGACGCGGCGCTGGTGGAAGTTCGAGAATAATCTCGTCTTCAATTAACGCAACAACATCGATTTCACTTTGCGCCGGGAGGAAATCCTTTGAATCATCTTCAACCTCCTCCTGCGTCAAATCTTCTTCGTCATTGACGAATTCCAGCAAACTCTGCAACTTGAGAGGATAATCTATCCCTTCGAGGCAACGCTGACAACGCACGGAAAGAACACCGTCCAAGGTCAGCATCAACTGTGGTCTGTTGCGAGCCCCCATTTTGCCTTCCACCCGGTAACTCAGACAGCCGACCGAATGGGTCAGCATATCAAGCACTCGAGTCAGGCCGGCGATCTGCAACTCGCCTTGCAGCGAACCCGCTTCACACGCAAAAGCCAGACTGTTAATAACAATCCGTTGCGACATAAGGGGCGCATGATATTATTTTTAAGCTCCGAAGTCAAAGCTAGTGACACAACTCACTGGTATTTTTATTTTTCTAATCTTCCGCGAAATTGCCGGTATTTTCTTCGATCTTGCCATGTACAGCACACAAATTGTTCTTGCCTCTACATCTTCGTACCGCCGTGAATTACTTGATCGGCTCGGAATCTCATTTATAACAACCAACCCGGACACTAACGAAACACCTATCGAAGGCGAAACTCCCGAAGAAACTGCGCTTCGGCTTTCGGAATTCAAAGCCAGAGCTGTCGCCACTCAATACCCCAATGCACTGATAATTGGCAGTGACCAGGTCGCCTATCTTGACGGTCGTGTTTTTGGCAAACCCGGAAATCACGAAAATGCAGTTAAACAACTACAGGCCATGCGCGGGCGAACGGTCAATTTTTTCACTGGGCTTTGTCTCTTAAACTCCGAAACAGGAAAGGCGCATCTGCGAGGCGTGCCCACGCTTGTTACGTTTCGTAACCTTACAGATGCTGAAATCGAGAATTACTTGCGCAAAGAACGCCCATATAACTGCGCAGGAAGTGCCAAGTCAGAAGGCCTGGGGATTGCCATCATCGCCAAAATGGAAGGAGAGGACCCCAACGCTCTTATCGGACTACCTCTGATTGCGCTCTGTGATCTATTTAGGCTTGAGGGTGTAAAAGTATTATAAACATTACGTTATTAAATTTAATTAAAGTGAAATATGAATAAAGGAAGACTTTTTCTGATCCCGGTCCCCCTCGGCCAGAGCGCAATTGATGCTGTCTTGCCGCAGGCAGTACGTGACTGCGCGCGACAACTGGATCACTTCGTTGCCGAAAACGCCAAATCTGCCAGGGCCTTTCTCAAGTCACTACCGTCCGACAAGCCCTTGCAGCAAATCTTGATTGAAGAACTGAACGAACACACGCCCGCAAATGCGTTGCCACAATTACTAGCTCCATTGCTCGCAGGTATCGATCTGGGCTTGATTTCGGAGGCGGGTTGCCCGGCCGTGGCGGACCCGGGGGCAAACCTGGTCGCCCTGGCACACCTGGAAGGCATTCAGGTCATACCGCTGACAGGCCCCTCGTCTATTCTTCTTGCGCTCATGGGGTCAGGGTTATCGGGGCAAAACTTCGCCTTTCACGGCTACCTGCCGGCAAAAGAAGAGCAGCGACAAAAAAGAATTAGTGAACTTGAAAAGGATTCGTTGCGGGAAAAGCGGGCCCAGATTTTCATCGAGACCCCCTATCGCAACCGGCAGATGCTTGAAACCCTGATCCGCGGATGTTCGGCGCAGACTCGAATCTGCGTCGCCACCGATCTCACTCTGGCGAGTGAAAAAATATCAACGCGCACAACCGCTGAGTGGAAGAAGCAGGAGCTGCCGGATATTGATCGGCGACCTACCGTATTTCTATTGCAGGCCTAGTGCCCTACCCCGTAAATTCTGCCCAACATCCACGATCACTTTGTCGCGCATCCTCGTCATAGGGAAGCTATGGCTGCTTCGCGCGCTTAGGGCCTCGGCATTGACGCAAACATACGGGACAAGAAACTAGCGCAGACTCCCTGATCCACCAAACAAACGCATCCCCAGCGTTTGCCCCATCTCGGCCCCCAAGCGCTTGGCAAAGCGTTCGGCGATATTCTCTTTCACCGAGTAATCAAGAATGTTATCTGCCTTGATCAGGTCCCGGGCAACTGAGTCGACCGTTCCAAAATCATCGGCCAAGCCCATCTGGATACTCTGGCTACCGGTCCACATCAGACCGGAAAACATCTCGGATGACTCCTTGAGCCGACTTCCACGGCCCTGACGAACCACTTCAATAAACTGTTTATGTATTTCACCCAGCAAGACGCGAGCGTGTTCCTTCTGCTTTTCATCCTGGGGTGAAAAAGGATCGAGGAAGCCTTTGTTGGCCCCTGCGGTGAGCAAACGGCGCTCGACACCCAGCTTGTCCATGGTTCCGGTAAACCCGAATCCGTCCATTAACACTCCGATGGAACCGACGACACTGGCTTTGTCCACAAAAATCTTATCGGCAGCTGAGGCGATGTAATACCCTCCCGATGCGCACAAATCCTCAACGACCACATAAAGAGGTGTCTCAGGATATTTTTTGCGCAGTCGGCGAATCTCGTCATAGACGATCCCAGATTGAACCGGGCTACCCCCTGGGCTATTGATACGCACGATGACACCCGCCGTTCCTTTATCCTCAAAGGCCGACTGCAGAGCCCCGTTGATCTTGTCCGCGCTGGTGTCGCCACTTGCTTCAATGGTGCCGCGCAGATTAATCAGTGCAGTGTGTTTTCCGTCGGCCAGTTTTTCGGTATTGCCCCAATCAACCACAAGTACCAGGATGGCAATCAGGTATGTCAGCGCAGCGAGCTTGAAGAAAATACCCCAGCGACGTTTCGCTCGTTGCTCGTTTAGCGTAGCAAACGATATTTTTTCAAGTAGCTGGCGTTCCCATTGCGGGTCGTTGTTGTTTGGAGTGTCCACAATCATTACTCAATCAATAAAGTACTAGTATGCGAAAAGCGGATAAGTATAACGTGTAATTCTATTGAAACCGGCCCGGAACCAGCAACAAATAAGAATCACCAGCGCATCAGGCATTCTCGCGCAACCACAGCGTCAATTCACCCAGTGTGTTTAAACGCGCCAGAGACTGCAGCGTATCAAGCGCCTTGGCAGAATGCGCTCCATAGGCAACACCTAAGCCGTGAACCCCCGCGTTGATAGCCATTTGCAAGTCGTGGGTGGTATCACCAATCATCAGTACTTTTTCTGGTTCAACCGAATACTCATCCATCAGCTCTAGCAACATCTGGGGGTGAGGTTTGGAAAAACACTCGTCGGCACAGCGGGATACTGGGAAGTAAGCCCCAAGCCCACTGTATTCAAGTGCTCGATTCAATCCCTGACGGCTTTTCCCAGTGGCCACCGCCAGCATAAACCCGGCCGAATGGAGTTCTGAAACCAGCTCAGAAGCACCATCAAACAGGCTTAATTCCTTGTCACCGGAAAGATAATGATAGCGGTATCGCTCGACCATCTGCGGCAACCGGTCTTCTGAAAGATTCGGGGCGGAATGACGCAAAGCATCAGCCAAACCCAAACCGATAACTTGGCTGACATGTTCATCTGACGGCTCGGGAATCCCGAGGTCACGGCATGCCGCTTGAACCGCGGCGACAATTGCGCCCGTCGAATCAAGCAAGGTACCGTCCCAGTCAAAAACAATTAGATCAAACCTTTTGCCCATAATCCTGCACTTCTTTTATCGAGAGTTTGTTAAGGAAGGTGCCAAGCGCATCCGGCAGGGGCGCTTCAAGCGCCATATTGAGGCCGCTCAACGGATGCGGAAACTGAATTTTCCAGGCATGCAGGAACATTCGCTTCAGCCCCTGTTTCTGCAGCGACTTGTTCAGAGTGAAATCACCGTACTTATCGTCACCAGCAATCGGAAAACCCAGATGCGCACAATGCACCCGGATTTGATGGGTGCGTCCAGACTTGAGTTCAGCCTCGAGCAAACTGAAATTTTCCCAACGCGCGAGCAACCTGAAAACCGTATGCGATGCTTTACCTTCCTCGGCGACACGAACACGCCGCTCACCGGAATCAAGCAAATACTTGAACAAAGGTAATTTGACGTTGCGCACCGGGTCCATCCACCGCCCTTTGACCAGCACCAGATAACGCTTGTCGGCGCCACGCCCGCTACCCCCCAAGCCCCCCTCACGGAACATGTCATGCAGCGCAATGAGCGCCGAGCGTTTTTTTCCGACTAGCAACAAACCCGAGGTTTCACGATCCAGGCGGTGGGCTAGCTCAAGAAAACGCGCCAGAGGTCGCTGTCGTCGCAAGGCTTCGATTACGCCGAAGCTGACCCCACTACCGCCGTGCACGGCAATTCCAGAGGGCTTGTCCACCACCAGCATGGCATCATCTTCATAGGCAATGGGCAGCTCAAACTTGATCTCGGCACCAGCAACCACTTCTTCCTGGCGCTGGGCAATCCGGATCGGCGGAATACGCAGGACATCGCCGATCTGTAGGCGATAGGAAACGTCTACCCGCTTGCTGTTGACGCGGATTTCACCGCTGCGAACTATCCGATAAACGTGGCTTTTCGGAACGCCCTTGCATATTTTTAGCAGGAAATTGTCGAGGCGCTGACCTTGCTCGTCCTCGGTGATAATGGCCTGACTGACAGAACTTTTGCTTACTTCGGCCATTTTGAATATACTGATCCTGATTTGTGTCTTGTATTG
>JBAXHE010000034.1:0-29428 GCA_037139055.1 Betaproteobacteria bacterium
AGCAGGCGAATGACAATTTCGCGGTCGGAAAACGAGGTGTAGTTGTAGGGGATTTCGCGCAGGCGTGCGTTCATGATCATTCAATAGCGCTTAAAGACGCGATTTTACCGTATTGCCGGCCAGCAATACGACCATGAGACGCGAGGGGCTTTACAGATTGAAGCAGAGTGGGGTTGTTTGGTCGTTGCCGGAAAGAGCCAGACTGATGACCTGGTAAGGCGACACATAAGTGCTCAGCGTGTACTTCTGTCCGCGGTGCGCCACGTGCTCAGGCGTGCAATCGAATGCAGAAAGCGTGTCGGTGAGACCGGTGCCGACCGCTTTCAGGAGCGCCTCCTTGCGCGTCCAGAGAGTAAAAAAGCCTTTGTCACTGCGCGCTGCCGCCTGTTCATTGGGGTGAAAGTGTGACTCGATAATGGCTTGGAAGGGCTGGCTGGAGCGGAGCTCTTCGATATCAATCCCCCCGGCAACCGGGCCGAAATAGAAAGCAAGACTTTGACCTGACCGGCTGATGCTGAAATGCAAGTCGGAATCCGCCAAAGCAGGTTTGCCGTAGTGATTCTGGACAAAGCCCAGATCAGAAGGTTGGACGGTCAACCAGTGCGACAAAAAATTGCGAAGAAGATGATGCTGAAGGAGGAAACGATTTTTCGAGCCGGTATGCGCCATTGCATTGGCGCGGGTGATCTCTTCGATTGAAAGATGAATCGGGTCCGGCAAGGCACCGCCGGTAGATACAGATATAACGAGCGGATACCTCAGTGGATCCGCATGCATCCAGCTGAGGATTTTTGGATCGGCGCAGCCAATCATTCAACCTCGACCCTGATAGGATTCGAGTGCGCTATCAACGACCTGAATCAAATCTGCGACGTGTGGCTCCCAGAAAATCGAGTTGTGATCACCGGATACGGTCGCCACCGTAACCTTGCCCTTGGCAAAATTCGACCATCCCAGATCGTAAGCGTACTCGTTGTTGAAATGATCTTCTTTAGCACGGATCAGCAGCATGTCACCGGAATAGGACGGAATCTTGTATGACATCAACGCGATGTAGCAGGCTTCTTCGATTTGTTGGAAAACGGCTGTTGATTCGTGACCGATCTCTTCTGCCATCTTGTGCTTGTCGAGCCAGTAGTCATACACCTTGCCCTGAGAACGCTTCTTTCGCTCGGCGAAGTAGGCGCTACGCTCTTCCTTGCTCGCCATCGCCAATTCGGCGGCGCGCTTGATAAAACGGGTGGATAAAAGGGCCACATCAACCAGCTCCTTGACGCCCGTGGGCAGGAAGTCCTGAATCTTGCAGGCTTCAATATCGCACACACAAAGGAGACCGACCTTTTCGCCTGCAGCCTGCAACTGAACGGCCATTTCGTAAGCCAGATAGCCGCCGAAGGAACCGCCGAGCAAGTGATAGGGACCCTTGGGGTGCCTCTCCTTGATGGCCGATACATGATAAGCCGCCATTTCACGGATCGATGTGAAGGGCTTGTCCTTGCCGTTCAGGCCGAGAGCCTGCAAACCGAAACTGGGTTGATCCTGGGATAGGCGCAGGCCCAGAGCATGGTACTTAAGGATGTTGCCGCTGATGCCGTGAGCAAAATAGAGGGGTGGTCGCTGGCCGGTTTCGCGAATCGGAACAATTGGTTCCCAAAGCCCGTCTCCGTTGGCGTCCATCAGCACAGAGGACAGTTCGCGAATGGTCGGTGAGCTGAAGAGTACTGCCAGCGGCAGTTTTTTCCCGGTTGCCTTTTCCAGATCGATCATCAGTTTGACGGCCAGGATGGAATGCCCGCCGAGATTGAAAAAGTTGTCGTCCAGACGGATGATGGGCACCTTCAGAATAGCCTTGAACAACGCGTGAACGGTCTGCTGCATGGCGTTCATTTCCTCCACTTGCGGCACGACCTGTGACGCAAGTGGGGATGGAAGTGTGGGCAAAGGGTTGGGAAGCGCTTTGCGGTTGATTTTTCCGCTGGGTGTGAGCGGTAAGCTGCTCATCATTTTCCAGGCGGTTGGAATCATGTAATCCGGCAGTTTCTCGGCGAGAGCCTTCTTGCATTCACCGATCAGATACTCTTCGTTTCGGGTCCGATCTCTTGGCAACAACCAGGCGGCAAGAACGGTTTGGCCGCTCACATCCCGAATGCCCATAACCACCGACTGACTGACGAGCGGGCTGGCATTGAGCACAGTTTCGACTTCGCCGGCCTCGATTCGGAAACCGCGAATCTTGAGTTGATCATCCAAGCGGTCCAGGAAGTACAGCGTTCCGGTGAGGTCGGTCTGCACCCGGTCCCCACTACGGAAAACCATCCCCTTGCCATCGGGTGCGGGGATAAATTTCTCGCTGTTGAGTTGCGGACGGTTCACGTAGCCGGCAGCAAGCCCGTCACCGCCTATCCAGAGTTCGCCGGACACCCCAAGCGGACAGGGTTGCCCATACTCGTCCATAACATAGACACGGGTATTGGCCACTGGTTTTCCGATGGCGCATATCCCGTTGCGTGAACGAATGGGCGTGTTGAGCGTAATACGTTCGAACGTGCATAGGATGGTGATTTCGGTGGGGCCGTAGAGATTCCAGACATCGCGGCAACCGCTGACCAGCTTCTGCGCCAGTTCGATGCGCAAGGCTTCTCCACCGCACAGTGCAGAAAGATTCTTACTGCCCTGCCAACCGACCATGAGCAGCATTTCATAGGTGGCAGGGGTGGCCAGCAGGAAATTGATCGCTTCTTTATCGATGGTTTCCGCAATCCAGTGCGGGTCCATCGATTGCTCCTTGGTGGCAATATGTACCTCAGCGCCGTGCATCAACGTGATGAAGAAGTCAAAGACAGAAATGTCGAACGATATGGTGGCCATCGCGAGAAGCTTGCTTCCCTTGCCGACACGAAGTTTTCTGGCCAAATCATAGAGCAGGTTGGTAACCCCGGCATGACGGATGGCAATGCCTTTGGGCTGGCCGGTCGAGCCAGAGGTGTACAGGATGTAGGCAAGTGAATCATGCGTCACGGTGGTTTTATGGAAAGTTGCACTGGGGGCTTTTAGCAAATTTTCAAACAAAACGACTCGTGCCGGATCAAAACCAAGTTGGGCCTGCACCGCTTGGGTGATTACAACGAAGGGGGCATTTGAGTCGGTCATCATGTAATGCAGGCGATCCGCCGGGAATCCGGGGTCAAGCGGCATATAGGCGCACCCCGCCTTCATGATGCCGAGCAATACTGCGGGCAGTTCAACGGTCCGCGGCAGGCACACGCCGACTACAGCGCCTGGTTTCAAACCCAGTGCCTGAAGTCCCGCCGCAAAACGATCAGAAAGTTCTGACAATTCGGCATAGGTCATTTTCTGCTCGCCACATACTACAGCCAGGGAGCGCTTTTGAGTTGCCGCAACTCGGTCGATCGCCTCATGAACTCCGAGAGCACCCTCGTGCTGAACGTGCGTAGAGTTGATCGCTTCCAGCCGTGCCACTTCTTCCGTGCTGATCAGCGATAGTTGACGGATCGGATTCTCCGGGTGCTCGACAAGGCTTTCAAGTAGCCGGACGAATTCATCCATGCGCAAGCGCATCATGTTTCGGTTAAACAGGTCGTTGTTGAACGTGCATTCGAGAACGAGACGATCGCCATCGCCGGATACGTTGAGAAAGACTTCGAAATTTTCAAAGAAGCGCGGATTGGTTGCCACCTTGAAGCTGCATCCTTCGAAGTGGAAGCCCTCTGTGAAGCCGATATCTACATTGAATGCTACAGGAATCAGCGGAATGCGCGATGGATCCCTGGGAATTTTGAGTTTTTGCAGCAGACTGCCAAAGGTGAGTTGTTGATGGTCGTACGCGTCGAGGAGATAAGCTCGCCGGTCCTTTAAATAGTCGATGAACGATTGCTCGGGAACGATCAGGGTGCAGAGGGGTAATAAGTTCACACAATGGCCGACCAGATTGTACTGGCCTTCAACGCTCTGGCCCGCTGAGGGCAGCCCGACGACCAACTCACGAAGTCCGGTAATCCGATAAAGATAGGCCTCAAAGGCACTGAGCATCAACGTCACGAAACTGGTCTTGGTCGAGCGGCTGAGGTGCCGGAGACCAGCAACGACGGCCTCCGGGACGTCGACGTCGACACGTCGCGCCTGGAATCCTCGTCGGGCCGGACGTGAGTTGTCGTTTGGGAATTCGACGACCGGAACTTCTCCCGCAAACTGCTTAAGCCAGTAAGACTCGTTCTCGGCATATTGCGCACTATCCTTGTAAGCAACATTCTGTTGCGCATACTGTGAGAAGAGGAGGGCGGGTTCGAGAGAGGTAGGCTCACCTTTGACGAATGATGAATAGATATGACTGAAGTCGCGTAGGATCAGGCTGAGCGACCAGCCGTCACACACCAAGTGGTGAGCGCTGACGAGCAAAGCGTGGTCGTAACTGTCGATCTTGATCAGGTGCATGCGGATCAGCGGGCCGTTCTTTATGTCGAAGGGGCGTAGTACTTCCTGCTTGATCAGCTCATCAACCAGCGCGATACCTTCCTGTGGTGTTGCAGCGCTGTCTTCTTGCCAAGGCAAGTCGAGGTGCTCGGCAATCCGGAAGGACATACCGTCTTCGTTGAAGGTCAGCCGCAACGCTTCATGCCGACTGACTATGGCGTCAAAAGCCTTGCGCAACAGTGTGCTATCCAGCGGCCCGCTGAAGCGCAACGTCACCGATTCATTAAAGGCACAATTAGCTGCATCTCCGCCGATCAGAATCGAAGTGAAGATCTCGCGTTGCGCTTCAGTGGAAGGGAACGAGGTGCCTTCAGTCGCAAAGGGATCAAAGTCGACTGTTTCAAGGGTGAATCCGGGATGGGAAATTGACATGGAGGAAGCCCGTCTATTCTGTTTGGTCGGTTTTGAGTTTCAGATACTTTCCCGGGCGATCCGGGTCGGCGATGAACCAGCTCTGGGTGCCGTCAGGATTCTTCCCCCGTCGTGCGCCGGGGACTGGTGGAGCATCGGGGTCGAGGCTGACAGCAGTCCGGCCGGGAAGAAAACCAAGTTGAACCAATTCCTGCAACGAATCCTTGAATGCCTTGGCGACAAATTCGATATCTTCACGGCTATGTGCTTCCGTCAGGAAGCACGGGAAGCCGTCGTAGAGATGGACCCCCTTGTAGCGCAGCAGCGGATAGAGGAGGTCAGCATTGGGCAGTTCGGCCGCGTATTTGGGTTTGAACAGCGATCCGAAGCGCACGAGGCTAAACGGCAGACCCAGCGAATCACAGAACGCGTTGATTGCACTGGTCAGCACTTCGGTCTTGGCGTTCAACTCTTCCTGCAGCCGCGGACCCTCATTCTTCATGTGGGTCAACGCTGCCTTGGCAGCCGCAAGCGCGAACGGATGGCGGACAAAGGTGCCGGCAAAATAGGTCACGCCGACCTCCGGGACGCTGTTGTCGCCAAACTGCCAGAAGCCTCCGTCGAGCGCGTCCATGTACTCGGCCTTGCCTGCGATGACACCGATCGGCATGCCGCCGCCGACGACCTTGCCGTAGGTGCCTAAATCGGCTTTGATGCCGTAGTACTGCTGCGCGCCACCCGGAAGCAAACGGAAACCGGTGATCATTTCATCGAAAATCAGCAAGCAGCCGCATGCCGTGGTGATTTTGCGTACTTCCCGGAGGAATTCAGCCGGCTGGAAATCAGCGCGGCGGCTCTGGATCGGTTCGACCAGAACGGCGGCGACGCTATGAGCGTGCTGGCGAATGACTTCCAGCGATTCAGGGGTGCCATAGTCGATAACCAGCATGTTGTGCACGGCTTCCGGCAGGATGCCGGCGGCGGCGGGTATCGGCTTCAACTTCTTGCTGCCGCGGACGATGACTTCGTCGTTGATGCCGTGGTACGAGTTGTTGAAGCTGATGATCGTTGAGCGCCCGGTGACGGTGCGGGCCACGCGCATCGCCCCGAGGACGGCTTCTGAGCCGGTATTGCAGAAACCGGCGCGGTCAAACCCGGTCATGGCGCAGATCATCGCCGCGACCTCGCCCGCGAGTTCATGTTGCGGCCCGAGTTCGTAGCCCTTCTTGAGTTGTTCGCTGATGGCCTCGACAATAAACGGCGGGTTGTGGCCGAACAGGTTGGATCCGAAGCCATTCAGGATATCGACATACTCGTTGCCATCGATATCCCAGAGCTTTGAGCCGAGTGAGCGATTGACCACCGGCTGATAGATGAGTTCTTTGAGGTGTGGGCGGAAACCGGTAACCACCCGCGGGTCGGCAAGGTGCGCACGATGGTTTTGCGTGTAGGCCTTGGAGGCTTTGGTTTTATCGTTGTAGCGCTGGGTGAAATCACTGAGCCAGCACTGCTGGGCCTCGGTAAACTGTCCGCTCGACGATTTCTCGATACGCGCGACTGCGCCGAAGGGTTTCTTGAGCTCCTTCTCTTCGTCGCTGCTTAGAGAGGTATTGACGTGGATCGGCTGAGTCGCCGCGCTGATGACCGCCTGAGGGGTTTGCCCAGCGACCATCCGCAACTGCTGTTGCATGATCTGCAACTGCTGTTCGATCAGCCACTGCATGCTCCCCTCGGGTGAGTTAGCTGCCGCCTGGGCGGTGGCTACGCCTCCGGCTTCCGGGCGAAGATTCTGGTCGAAATAGTCAGCGAGGCTATTCAGCGTGGACAGGTCTTCATTGAGCTGCCGGAAGCTGACTTTCAGGCCATATTTCTTGCTCAGCGTTAGCGCAACCTGGGTCAGCAGGAGCGAATCCAGACCCAGTTCGACAAAGTCGGCGTCACGTTCTGAGCCTTTCAGTTCCATCCCGGAAGATTCTTCCAGCACTTCGGTGATCTCGTTGATCAAACGTTCTTTACGTTGGGCCATGATAGGAAGTTCAGCTGTCGAGGTTGTGAAGGGGGTGTGCTGTGCATCTTGGAGTAAGTAAGTTCCGGCCGCAGAGTTTTGCGGTGGGTCCAGCCAATAGGTTTTATGCTCGAAAGGATAGCCGGGAAGTGCGATCCGACGCCGCTTCTCCGCTGAATAAAAGGCCTGATGATTGATGCCAATGCCATTCAGCCACAATTGCCCGACAGCGCTGAGCAGACAGGTCCACTCGGATTCGTTCTCGGCGCTGTCGCCAAGTGAGGGAATAGCTTTCTGCGATTTTGCATCGATCGATTGCTGTCTGGCCAGCAGTGTGGCGGTATTGCGCGGGCCGAGTTCGAGCATCAGGTGGCGTGGCAGTTCGGACCACACGGCCTTGACGCCTTCGGCAAAGCGCACCGTAGCGCGCAGATGACCGGCCCAGTACATGGGGTCAGTCGCTTCAGAGTCCTTCAGCCACTGTTTGGTCACGGTGGACAGAATCGGTATGCTCGGGGGGTGCAAAGAAAGTTTTTGGATAGCCGCAGCGAACGGTTCAATGACGGTATCCATCATCGGCGAGTGGAAGGCATGCGAGGTATGCAGGGGTTTGCAAATCACGCCCTGAGCCTCCCACGCCTGCTGTAATGCGTCGATCTCGGCATTTGGCCCGGAGACCACGCAGAGCTGCGGACCATTGACCGCGGCAATGGCGACACGGTCATTGAGCAGCGGGGCGACGGCGCTTTCGGGTAGCCGGACCGACAGCATGGCGCCTCCCGGACACGCCTGCATCAGCTTGCAGCGACTGGCGACGATGGATAACCCGTCTTCGAGAGAGAAGACCCCGGCGAGCGTCGCCGCGACAAACTCACCAATGCTATGACCGATCAGGGCCGTCGGCTGGATGCCCCAGCCCATCCACAGCTGAGCCAGGCTATAGCCGAGGGTGAATAACGCTGGTTGGGTGTAGTAGGTCTGCTTCAGTAAACGCTGCGCATCGATGTTGCCCTCTTCAGCAAACATCAGTTCGCGCAAATCCCGTCCGAGCAATGGCTGCAGAAAATCGCAACAGCGGTCGACTGCGGTACGGAACACGCTTTCATCACGGTACAGCGTCGAGCCCATGCCAACGTACTGCGATCCCTGGCCTGGAAACATGAAGACGATGCCGTCGGCGTGCTGCGTCAGATGATTTTTTGCGCTGCGCTTGCCGTCCGAATTCTCCAGCTGAATGAGGGCATCGGCGACCGAGTGCACGCTGGCAAACCAGCGGAACGGGAAGTCCTGACGTCCGCATTGCAGGGTGAAGCAGGCATCGGCCAGCGATATCTCAGGATGCTGCTTGAGCGTCGACAGCAGTTCGCTGCGCCGTGACTCGAGAGCGCTTGGCGTACGCGCCGAGAGCTGGATCAAGTGCGTACGGTGTGTCGATACGGACGGCGTGATGGGTGGCGCTTCTTCCAGTACGACATGGGCATTGGTTCCTCCGACGCCGAATGAGCTGACGCCGGCGCGGCGTGGCAGCAAGGGGGTGTCCCACGCGCGCAGCTGGTCGTTGACGAAGAAAGGGGTTTCGGCAAAACGAATCTGTGGGTTAGCCTTGGAGAAGAACAGGCTGGCGGGCAGCGTTTGGTGATGCAGGGCGAGTGTGGTCTTGATAAAACCGGCGATGCCGGCCGCCGCCGTGAGATGCCCCAGATTGCTTTTGACCGAGCCGATGGCGCAGTAGGGTTCGCTGTCGGCGGGTTGCTGGAAAGCCTGGGTCAATCCTTCGATCTCGATCGGGTCACCCACGGGTGTCGCGGTGCCGTGGGTTTCGACGTAGGAGATCGACGAAGCGTCGACCCCCGCCATGGCCTGCGCCATGCTGATCACTGCGGCCTGGCCTTCGACACTGGGCGCAGTGAAACTGCCCTTGTCGCCGCCATCATTATTCAACGCCCCGCCTTTGATCAGGGCGTACACCGTGTCGCCATCGGCCAATGCCTCGGCAGTGCGCTTCAAAACAACGAAGCCCGCTCCGTCACTGAATACCGTACCCCGCGCCTCGGCATCAAAGCTGCGGGTATGACCGTCATTCGAGTAGATGGCCCCTTCTTCATAGCGTTGTCCGCTATGGATTGGTGCAGTGATCGCCGCACCGCCGGCCAGAGCCAGGTCACATTGGTGATTAAGCAGAGCGTCAGCGGCCATGACGATGGCCGTGAGCGAGGTCGAACAGCCAGTGTGTACGCTGATCGCCAAGCCTTTCAGATTCAGCTCGTAGGCGATGCGCGTGGCGATGTAGTCCTTCTCATTCTGCGTCATCGCGAGGAACGAGCCCACACGCTGGATGGCGGCTTCATTTGGCAGAACGTTATTCAGGTAGTAGCTGTTATTGCCGACTCCGGCAAAGACGCCGATCAACCCTTTGGCGTGGTCCGGACTGTAGCCGGCATGTTCCAGTGCATTCCACGCCAGTTCGAGCCCAACCCGCTGCTGCGGATCGGTGACCAGTGCAACATTCGGATTCATGTTGAAGAACGCCGCGTCAAAGCCTTTGGCATCGTTGATGATGCCGCGGGCGGCGACGTAATTCGGGTCGCTGACCAGATCGGCAGGCAGCGAGGGATCCAGCTCGTCGGGACGGAAGAAGGTAACGCTTTCCTCTCCGGCACAAAGATTGTTCCAAAACGCCTCAACGCTGTCGGCGCCGGGGAAACGCAAGGAAATGCCAATAACTGCGATGGAGTCGTCGGTACTATTTCCCGCTTGCCTGTGCCGTGCTTGCGCTCGTGCTTGGGCGATGTCTCTGAAATTGTTTTCAGCGCTGCTGCCATCAATGCTGGCGGTGAGCGCTGCCGGTGTGGGGTGCATGTACACCTTGATCACCGAGATGTCCGTGTCATGCCTGGTCTTGAGCAGGGCGACGGTCTGCAAGGCGAGCAGCGAGTTGCCGCCGAGATCAAAGAAATTGTCGTTGATGCCAACCGGGTCGATATGCAGAATCTCAGACCATAGTGAGCAGAGCCTTTTCTCGGGCTCCGAGGCCGGTGAGCGATACACCACGCCCAGTTCAGGGCGCTTGTTTGCCGGTGGCGGGAGACTGTTACGGTCAATCTTTCCGCTGGGTGTCCGGGGGAGGGACGGCATTTCAACAAAGGCCGACGGCAGCATGTAATCGGGGATCTGTTGTTGCAGAAAAGCACGGATTTCCTGCACGTTGAAGGTTTCACCGGCGTCCATCACCAGATAGGCAACCAGTTTTTTTTCGCCGGGACGGTCTTCGCGTACCGTTGCGGCACAGAGCTTGACGTGCCTGAAACGGCTGAGTGCCACTTCGACTTCGCCGAGTTCGATACGGTAGCCGCGTACTTTGACCTGGCCGTCGATGCGGCCAAGATACTGTAGGTTTCCGTCCGCGGTGCGCACGGCCAGGTCACCGGTCTTGTACATCCGCTCGCCAGGCCGGAACGGGTTGGGCAGGAAGCGCTCGGCGGTGAGCTCTTCGCGGTTCAGATAGCCATTGGCCAGGCACCTTCCGGCGGCAAACAACTCGCCTTCGAGACCGTCTTTGACCGGCTGCCCATTCTCGTCAAGCAGGTAAATCTCGCAATGATTGATTGGCTTGCCGATCGGCGGCAGTTTCGGCCACGACGCCGGTGGCCCTTCGAGCCGGTAAGAAGTGACGACATGGGTTTCGGTCGGGCCGTAGTGGTTGATCAGTCGGCAGTGAGGAATGCGCTCAAAGAAATCGACCAGCGCCGGGGTGACCTGAAGCTGCTCGCCGGCGGTGATGACCTCGCGCAGTGAGGCCAGATCGGCTTTGGCGTGTTGTGAGAATTCGCACAGGCTTTGCAGGGCGATGAAGGGAAGAAAGATGCGGTTAACCTGATACTGATCGATATGTTTGAGCAGGGCTTCGGCATTGAGGCGCAATTCGTCGTTGATCAGGACCAGGCTGCCTCCATCGCACCAGGTGCTGAAAATCTCCTGAAAATGCACGTCAAAGCTGATCGGCGAAAACTGCAGGGTACGCCCCTCATCATGAACCGAGGTCTGCGTCAGCTGCCAGTCAATCAGATTCAGTAGCGCCCGGTGCGGAAGTTCGACGCCCTTGGGTTCGCCGGTCGAGCCCGAGGTAAACAGGACGTAGGCCGCCTGGGTTTCCGCTAGGTAGAGCCCCGGGTTGGTGCAGTTCGTTTCTTCCCCGATCTGCTGAATGTCGATCGTCTGGAAATCCCCCTGGGGCAAGCGCTGCCCGACGGCTGCCGTGGACAGCATTAGTGGAATGCCGCTGAGCCTGGCCATCCGCTGCAGGCGTTCTGCCGGGTATTCGACATCAAAGGGAACGTAGGCTGCACCGGCCTTGAGTACGCCGAGAATCGCGGTTAACAGATCGAATGAACGCTCGAAGCAGAGGCCAACACAGCCACCCTGGGTTTGCCCCGAAGCGATAAGGTAATGTGCGATTCGGTTGGCGCGTTCATTCAAGGCTTGATACGAGAGCGTCTGAGCATTATGGAATGCAGCAATCCGCTGTGGATGCCGCGCGGCCTGGCTTTCGATCAGCGTCAGAAGGTTTCTGTGGGATGGCATTTATTCTTCGCTCTGATGAGAAACGGTTCGAACCGAACCCCCATTGAGCACTATACCCCAAGGCATTTTGCGGATGAAGCGCGAATTGCTTGGCAGCGATTACAGGCAAGGCCGGTCGTGCCAGCTTTCACCTGTTCCTACACTGCCGTGTCGAGCAAGGTCCGGGCAGCCTGGCGCTTGTCCTGCTAGAATGGCCCCAACTTATTGCTAACTTCTGATTGCCAGCCATCATGCATCCGGATTACCTTGAAAAAATTCTTACGGCGCAGGTTTACGATGTCGCCATCGAGACGCCTCTGGACGCCGCGCCCAATCTGTCGGCGCGGATCGGCAACACCATTCTGTTCAAGCGCGAAGATATGCAGCCGGTGTTTTCCTTCAAGTTGCGCGGGGCGTACAACAAGATCGCGCAGCTTTCCCCGGAGCGTCTGAAGCGGGGCGTGATCTGCGCGTCGGCAGGCAACCATGCTCAGGGTGTGGCACTCTCGGCAGCGAAAGTGGGTTGCCGCGCGGTGATTGTCATGCCAACGACAACGCCAGCGATCAAAATTCAGGCGGTCAGAAATCGTGGCGGCGAAGTGGTTCTGGCCGGTGACTCCTACGACGAAGCTTATGCCCATGCACTTGAGCTGGAGAAAGCTGAAAAGCTGACCTTCGTCCATCCCTTTGACGATCCTGAAGTCATTGCCGGCCAAGGGACGATAGGCATGGAAATTCTGCGCCAGCATCCGAAGCCGATTCACGCGATTTTTTGTTGCGTTGGCGGTGGCGGGCTGATTTCCGGGGTGGCGGCCTACATCAAGCGCCTGCGTCCGGAAACAAAAATCATCGGGGTTGAAGCCATCGATGCCGATGCCATGACCCAGTCGCTGAAAGCAGGAAAGCGGATTCGCCTGAAGCAGGTCGGTCTGTTTGCCGACGGAGCGGCGGTCAAGTACGTTGGTGAAGAAACCTTCCGGCTCTGTCAGTTGCACGTTGATGAAATGGTTTGCGTCGATACGGATGCCATTTGTGCGGCGATCAAGGATGTTTTTGAAGATACGCGGGCGGTGCTGGAGCCGGCGGGTGCGCTGGCCGTTGCTGGCGCCAAGGCGTACGCCGCCCAGCACAAGCTGAAGGATAAAACTCTGGTCGCTATTGCTTCGGGCGCCAACATGAATTTTGACCGCATGCGCTTTGTCGCCGAACGCGCCGAGGTCGGCGAGCAGCGCGAAGCCGTTTTGGCCGTGACTTTGCCGGAGAGGCCTGGAGCCTATCGGGAGTTTCTTGAGTTGATGGGGGTGCGCAACGTCACCGAGTTCAACTACCGCTACAACGATCCCAAGGAAGCGCATATTTTTGTCGGCGTTCAGGTGGCTTCGCGCGCCGAGTCGCTCAAGCTGGTCGAGCAATTGCGCAAGCATGGGTACGCAACACTCGATCTCACCGATGACGAAATGGCCAAGCTGCATATTCGCCATCTGGTCGGCGGGCATTCGCCGCAAGTCGATCACGAAATCGTTTATCGCTTTGAATTTCCCGAGCGACCCGGTGCGCTGATGAACTTCCTGAGCAAGATGAGCGCTGAGTGGAATATCAGCCTGTTTCATTACCGCAATCATGGCGCGGATTATGGGCGGGTACTGGTCGGTATGCAGGTGCCGCCGGGGCAAAAGGGCGAGTTCAAAAGTTTCCTGCGCAATCTGGGTTACGCGCATTGGGACGAGAGCAATAATCCGGCGTACAAGCTGTTTCTTGGTTAGAGTGGCATGGGCTCAGTGATTCGATAAGCAACCCTGTCGTGGGAAAGGCAATGGACAATCCGGCCGAAGTGGTTCTGATGGATGTGCGTATTCATCGCCTGAGTCTGGCGGGTTTTTTCTCGACCATCATTCGCGCCGTCGAATCGGGGCAGGGCGGGGTGGTCAGCAATGTGAACGTGCATGCCATGAACATTGCTTGGGAAGACCCGCTGTTCAGGACAATTCTCAATCAGTCGGATCTGGTTTTTGTTGACGGAATGGGCGTCAAATGGGGCGGCCGGCTGATCGGAGAAGACCTCGGCGAGCGCATCACCATGGCCGACTGGGGCTGGGGTTTGTTCGATATTTGTCAGCAGCGGGGTTGGCCGGTGTTCTGGCTCGGTGACACGGATGAGGTCGGCGAGGAGTTTCAACGAATCATTACTGCCCGCTATCCCGACTTGGTCTTTGCCGGGCGACATCACGGCTATTTTGCCAAGGACGGAGAAGAGAGTGATGCGGTGGTCCAGCGCATCAATGACAGCGGCGCAAAAATTCTGCTGGTCGGCATGAGTATGCCGATTCAGGAAAAATGGGTGTGGGCTCACCGCGATCGACTGAAGGGTTTGGTATGCCTGAACGTTGGCGGCGCGGCACGTATCGTGACCGGCCATATCCGTCGTGGACCGTCCTGGATGACGCAGAACGGCCTTGAATGGCTGTACCGGCTGGCGATGCAGCCGCGCTACACCTGGCGCCGCTATCTGATCGGCAATCCGCTGTTTCTGATCCGGCTGTTGAGCTGGCGCTACTTTGGGCTGACCCCGCGGCCTTTACGCGAAACGCTGCAAAAAACCTGAGCACGCAGGACTGCCGAGCAGCAACGAAGTAATCCGTGGTGCCTCTGAAGAGTGACAGCCCGCGCCGCGGGATTTCGGTTAATTTGGTCTGAGACTCCACAAGCTCAGCGTCCCAACTGAGAAGTGCTGAGCAAATCCTCTAAGTCGCGTTCCCATTACGCTAGGCGATGATTCCCCAAACCAGGTCCAAGGACTTTAGGCATGTTGTTTTTCTACAACGTGTTGCGCCATAAGGTTAATAAATAAAAACTCAAAAATTATCTAACCTATTGTTTAGTAAGGAATCATGTATTTTTTTTTAATGATAAATATGGGGAGTCGTGCTTTTACTTGACCCTGGCGGCTGAAATAGGTCGGTTTTTTATTAATGAAAATTCTACGAAAAGTCACCAATCCAACGGATTTATAACGGTTTTTCTTGCAAATCAATATTCCTTAAGTTATCTTCCCCTCAAAGATGTTTAACAAGTTACTTTAAGAAAGAGCGAATGAATCTTGAACCAGTACAGTTTTCATGTGCAAAGCCGTTAAGCATGTGACGGTCTTGATGGGTGAAGGTAAGTTACACGTGGCAGGCGCTCTGGAATTAATCACCTTCAGTTGAGGGTGAAGTGGGGGTAAGTGACAGTTTTCTTCGTGTTCGTAGGGTGATCTTCTTCTTGAATGAAGAAAGACTTTAGGAAAATTACGAAGTTATGGAGTTGGCCATGATTTTTCGACATGCTCTTCTAGTAGTTATGCTGGTTCTTGGCGGATGCCGGGCCTATACGCCGCATCCCGTCGCAGAAATCCCCGGTGGAATGAAAGTTTATCGTGATGAGGCAGTATTCCTCGGGCGCGACTATCTCATTTCTCCTGGTGACGAAATGGAGATCCTCTATCACCTGAATGTTGATCTTCAGGATAGTTATCGGCTTGCCGTGGGCGATCAAATGCGGGTTGAGTTCTATCACTATCCGCAACTGGACCGAACGCTGGATGTCCGCCCTGACGGCAAGATTACGATACCTTACAAGGGCGAAATAAAGGCCGCCGGCCTGACCCCTGAAGAGTTGTCGCAACGCATCAACGTAGCTTTTTCCGACACCCTTCGTGAATCCAAATCGACGGTGACACTGATCCGTTATGGTCAGCGCATGCGCGATCTGAAGGATGCGATCAAGACCGCTGCTCGCGGTCAGAGTCGTCTGGTTCTGGTTGCGCCGGACGGGAAAGCCTCGATGCCGCTGATTACTCCGCTGAGAGTTGCGGGGAAGACGATTGAGCAGAGCGAAAAAGAGATCGACGCGGCGTATCAGAAAATCATTCCGGGGATGAAAACCTCCGCGACCTTGCTCAATGTAAAAGGTAATGTTGTCTACGTCTTTGGTGCAGTCAATCGGCCGGGTTTCTATGAGATGCGCGGACCGACCACCACCCTGCAGGCGGTTATTTCGGCGGGAGGATTCACGCCAAACGCTGAAACCTCGAGCACGCTACTCATCTCGCGGGACGAGGAAAACCATGCCGTAGGGCGCCTGATCAACCTTGCAGAGGTCATGTCCACCGGCAATATCGGCAAAGACACCACGGTTCGTCAGTCAGATGTGGTGTTTGTTCCCAACACCAAGCTTAGCGAAGCTGCGCTGGTTGCTGACTTTATCCGACGCTTGATTCCATTCTCAATGAGTGCAACGTACGGGATTGCAGAGAATATGAACAACGGTCCAATAACACGATTGCTGGACGGAAAATAGTTTGGGTAGCCGCCGGTAATCAAGGAGAACCAAGTGCAAACAATGGCCAATCGACAGAAGGAATACCACCAGACAGCACGGGATATTGTCTCGGTATTCTTTGTCAAGAAAAGTGTTTTCGTTCTGGTGTTCCTGGGCGTAATTGTCAGCGCGCTGGCTCTCAGTTTGCTGTCACCGCCCATTTATGAAGCCAGCGTTCAATTGATTGTCAAACCATCGATCTCGAAGCCCGTTGTTTTTGACCAGCAGGAATCCAGAACCGAATACACCAGTGCTCAAGTGCCTGAGCAGGCGCTCAACACAGTAATCTTTCTGCTGACGGCGCCGGATGTGCTCAAGGAAGTGGTGATCAAACACAAACTGGCCTCTTCGGATAACGAAAACGATATTCTTGAAGCTTCCGACACGTTGAAAGGCCACATCAAGGCCGAACCGCAGACCCTGTCGAATGTGGTCAAGGTGTCATTCAGGGGAGGGGATCCGCAGGAGGTTGCTGAACAGCTCGATACACTTATCGATTCATACATTCGCTACTACATCCGGGTGAATCAGTCGACCGAAGGGCGGCTGAAGTTCTTCGATGAGCAGACAGAGTATTTCCGCGTTCGCTACGACCAGCTGACCAAGCAGTTGGGCGCTACCGGAAAACAGCTGGAAGTCATCGATCCGGGTAGCCAGAAAACCAGTAGTCAGGACCAGATCCGAGATATGGAGAGTGCTCGATCCCAGCTTGATATTCAGTACGAGTCGCATCGAGCCAAGATTGAAAGCTTTGAGTCGACCCTGAATCGTTTCAAGCACGACGGGCGCTTGCCTGGATTGCCGGGCGACGTCGTGGCAACCTATCCGGCACTGGTTGAAATGGAGAGGAGCCTGGCGCAACTGATGATCAACCGCCAGCGCGCGCAAAGTGATTACATGCCCTCATCCAAGCAGGTCCAGGATGCGGTCAGCCAGGTGACCAGCATGCAGAGCCAGATTAGCCATAATATGGAGCAGATCATCTCTGATATTAAAGGCCAAATGGCTTCCAATCGTCGATCGGTTCAGGAACTGCAAACCCGAATTGATGAAGTGCGCCGCAAGAGCGTCAATATGGCGGCCGATTTGCTTGAACTCGACCGTTTGGCACTTGAGCACAAGCTGGTCAAAGACAATTACGCGTTGTATAGTGCCAAGCGGGAGGAGGCTCGAATCAATGACGAAAAAGACAAGGCCCGGTTTGCCAACGTGACCATGGCTAATCGACCAACAATTCCGAACAGTCCGGCGTTTCCGCGCCCCGGGCTGATAATGATGCTGGCAATTCCGCTGGCTCTTATTCTGGCCTTGGCCATGAGTGCTGTGTCATACGCCATGGAACAGCGGTTGTGGACGCCAACCGACTTGGCGTTGCACACCAACCTCAAGCTGCTGGGCGCATTTGATGCGGTAGGACTCACCGATCAGTCGGTGTTCCGTAATCCTTGGTCTCGTTCTGCGCAATTTCAAAAAGCTACATGAGTAATTGGTTTGACATTCTTTATGGGGAGCAGGCGGATTCTTCGCAGACGCCAGGTGTCGGTGTCCCAGAAAAACAGCCAGCTCCAGCAGTGCCGCAGTCCGCGCCAGCAGTTCAGCGGCCAGCTCCAGCAGTACAACAGCCCGCGCCAGCAGTTCAGCGGTCTGCTCCAGCAGCACAACAGCCGGCGCCAGCAGTTCAGCGGTCTGCTCCAGCAGCACAGCAGCCTGCCCCATCAGCGCAGCAACCGGCTCCATTTGCGCAGCAGCCGAGGTCGACCATGCGCTTGACAAAAGATCAATTGAAAATTGCTCCCCCTCTGCCACGGATGCCAGCACGCTGGTCACTGGAATTGCAGAAAGCGGTATTCCATCTGGCGCATTCAGAATTCGGAAATAACGCCTGCCGATCGGTCTGTTTTTCCGGCTTGCAGCGCGGCGGGGGAAACAGCACGATCAGCTACCTGATTGCACATTATCTAGCGGCAGAGTCGTCTGGTCTGCGGGTGTTGTTCCTGGATTTCAGTCTGGATGGCCGCCGTGCTGCAACGCAAGGGGTCGATGGGGTATTCCGTATTGGCGAAGCGGTGCCCGTAGATTTTCTGCGGGCCAATCAGAATGCTTTTGCCCGCTACTCGATACGGCCGGGTGATGAGAACTCGGGGATCAACTGCTCGCGCTGGTTCCGTGAGTTGATGGATATCAGCAAGCAGCATTGTGACTGGATAATCGTCGATACGCCTCCGTTTTTCTCGTCGCCGGAAAGCTATCCTGTGGCTCAGGTGTGCGACGGGACGGTGCTCGTTCTGAAAAGCGGTGAGACCCGTTATCCCGCCCTAAATGGCCTAGTGGGCGATTTGGAACAAATGGGTATTCGTACCCTGGGAACCATCATGAATTTCCGCCAATATCCAGTGCCGCGCTGGTTGCTGAAGTACATCTAGTCGCCAATATGCTTGGTGGCTTGGAGCCGACGTCATGAATAATCGCCCGGCCTTCTCGACCGTAACATTACTACCTCTTCTTTTTGGCCTCGCGGTGGGTCTGGGACTCGTTGCCGTGCTGGGAGGTCTACCGACTAAATGGGGCGTTTTCCTCGTCGTCGGCAGCTTGTTTGTCAGTATGCTGCTACTGGTCGGTGCGTTTTCCACTCACTTGCGCGGCTCCATGCTGTTCTTTGCTGTTCTGGGTTTGCCGACGTTCTATAGCATCACTTTTCAATTTCGCGAATTGATCCCGTTCACCGTGTTGGCAAACGGTTTCCCGGTGAGTATCACGGATGTTTTCCTGGCACCGCTGGTTATTGGCTGGCTGTATCGCTTGATGACTGACCCCAGGCAGCGCCAAATCAGCTTCCCGAAAGATTGGATGTGGATCATTGTCTTGTTGCTGCTCGTCAATTTTGCTTCCTGCCTGTTTGTTTCGCGGATACCTTTTTTCAGCCTCAGCATGCTGTATCTGCAAGCCAAGATGTATTTCATCATGTTTTTTCTGGCCAACTATCTCCAGGACGAGCATGATTTTCGTGTGATGGGTTATGCCTTTGCCGCGGTTTTGCTCTTTGAAGGCCTGGTCGTCATGGAACAGCGGGTGCTTGGCGTTATCTTCACTCAGGAGAATATGAGTCGCGCCATTGGTATCAGAAGTCTGGTGGCCGGTGGTGGCGGAACGATCTTCCGCGCCGCCGGGACGCTCTCCCACCCGAATGACATGGCCATGTACATCAATCTCTGTTTACCGCTGGTGGCCTTCATGTATGCGATCGAAACCAAGCTGCTGCGCAAAATCTATCTGCTGTCTTGTATCCTGATTGGCGTCTACGCCCTGATGTCGAGCGGATCGCGAGGCGCCTGGGTCGGTATGGGCGTTGGATTTGCTGCGGGCATATTTTTGTGGATGCGTAAGCAGGGACGTAATCCCGTTGTTGGGATGTCCATCATGTTCATGTCTGTTGTCGTCGTGTTCACTGCGCTGTTCTTTGGATCAGCCACCTTCCATGATCGCATCATCAAAGGTGACAAAGAGGCGGCGCAGGTTCGAATTCCGCTCATGGAAGTGGCGACGGAAATGATTCAGGCCAATCCTGCGATGGGTGTGGGACTTAATCTATATACGCGGGAAATGGTGCCGTACGACCGGACCAATTATATGGTCACCAGCAGCTTCCCCGAGCCGGTGCATAATACTTTTCTGCTGGTGGCCGCTGAAACCGGGCTACCGGCGATGGCTCTGTTGAGCGTCTTCATCATCCTGGCTTTTAAAAAAAGCATCAGGGTTGCCAAGGAAGGCGAGGGCATTGTTTCAGCCATTGGCCTGGGCGTGTTGACTTCGCTGATCTGCTGGCTGATTCATAATCAGGTGAATCATAGTACCGTCTATGGCGACTCGACGTTCTATGTGTTGCTGGGAATGCTCACCGCGGCAATAAACTATCTCAATCGACAACAGCTGAATGAGTTGGAGGCGCTTGCACCTCCGAATAATCGTGCCTGAAGCCGCTTCGCACAAGCGCAGGACGCTGAGTGGCGTGATCTGGAATCTGCTCCGGGTTCTTGGGCAAACCTTGCTCGGCCTGGTTTCCGGCATCGTCTTGGCGCGACTGCTGTCGCCAGAGGATTTCGGCTTACTAGCCTTGGCGCTGGTTTTCATCGGCATTGCCGAAATGATTTCCTCAGTGGGGATGGAACCGGCCATCGTTCAGCGGCGGGATCTGAGTGGGACACACATTCGTGTGGCCATGACCATGTCACTGATCGGCGGGGCCTTGCTGACCCTTCTGTTCTGGGCTCTGGCCCATCCCATCAGTGTTTTTTTCAAAGAGCCGCGCATTGCCGAGATCATCCCGGTATTGGCATTTGGCATAGGGCTGACGGCGGCGACGGCAACCAGTCGGGGGCTGCTGATACGGCGCATGGATTTCCGCACCCTGTTCAAAATCGATCTGACGGCCTCCCTGGTTGGAACCACTGGAATTTCGATCACCATGGCCATGCTCGGTTATGGGGTGTGGAGCCTGGTCGCTGGAACTGTCGTCTCCTTGGTGATTCAGGGGGTGGCACTGGCCATCGTCGAACCGCTGCGCTTCCCGCTCTGTTTCTCTCGGCAGGAAGTCAAGGAGCTAATCGGGTATGGCGGCGAAATGAGTCTCAACGAGATCATCAATTATTTTGCACGAAACGTTGACTATGTGGTCATCGGACGCTATCTCGAGGCCGTCCCATTAGGGCTTTATTCGCGGGCCTATAATCTGGCCGGCATGCCAGTGAACAAAATCGCCATCAGTCTGTCGGGCGCGCTCTTCCCGTCCTATTCCGAAGTCCAGAATGACCGGGAAAAACTGGCTCGCGGCTATCTCAGAACGATCAGCGCCACGGCCCTGGTGACATTTCCGATTCTGATCGGATTCATCGTCTGTGCCGAGTTGGTCGTCGTCGGATTGCTTGGCGAACGTTGGCGAGCGGCGACGACGATATTTCAGATTCTGGCTTTCTCGGGGGGCTTTAAAGCTATATACCATCTGGCCGGTGCCGTAGCTCAGGCGACAAACAACGTCAGGGCAGAAATCTGGCGGCAATGCATATACCTCGCCTTGCTCGGCCTCGGTGCTTTCCTCTTTGTGGGTTATGGAATCGAGGCCGTTGGCTGGGTGGTGGTTGCCGCATCGCTCTGGATGTATCTGAGCATGGCTCAACTGGTAGGAAGGATTGTCGGATTTACCTGGGGTGAGTTTTTCAGGGCACAGTTTCCCGGCATCGTGCTGGCAATGGTGGTTGCTTTGGTTGAACTTCCTGTCCTCTGGATAAACAGCAATTACCTGCATTGGTCTGAGCCTCTGGCGCTTTTTCTGGTCGTCGTGGTGTCCGGGCTGACTTGTCTTCTCGGATTCGTCTATCTACCGGAAAATTTGCTTGGAACGACGCCTGCCTGGATTTTTCAGCAATTCGCTTACAAACTTCCACGATCTGTGCAGGTCTGGATAGAGAAACGTTTTCCGCTCGAATGAGCGAAAAAATACAATTAAGAAGCTATGCTTAGCCTGGTGCTGCATCGGAATTGATATTTCACGCTAATGCACAGTGCCACAAAATAAACACTACTCAGTAGGCCTATTATCATGCCCGATCTTAATCGACTACTGCGCTCAACCATCAAAGCCTGCCTGGCGGCCGGACCGCTTCCCGAACTCATTCAGGCAATGTGTACGCCGCGCTGCCTCAGTGTTTTGACCTACCACTCGGTGATCGATCAACCCTTGCCATTTTATGACTGGAGTTTTCTTGAGGCAGCCGAATTCCGTCGCCAACTGGCATATCTAAAAGAACATTTTTTTATCGTGCATCTTTCACGGGCTCTGGAACTGCTCAAGAAAAACGAACTGGTCGGACCGACCGTGGCGATTACCTTTGATGATGGGTTCCGCAACAACTTTGATGTAGCTTTCCCTATCCTCCAGGAGTTTCGAGCGCCTTCGACGATCTATTTGGCGACCGACCCGATTGGTAGTGAGAAAACAGTATGGTTCACCCGTTTACTGATGGCTTTGCAGACGACTCAGAGTGCTGAATTACTCTGGAATGGAGAGGTCTTCCCATTAAGAAATGCGACACTGAAGGCGGAAAGTTCGGCACGCCTGCAGTCAGCCCTGAAGCGTTTTGCAGCAGCAAAACTTGAAGAGGAGTTAGCACGAATCGAATCGATTCTGTGCGTACCCTCGGACCCGCACGTACCCGAAAAGTCTCCCTTTCGTATGCTGGATCAGGGAATGATACGCACCATGCGGGATACCGGACTGGTCGAATTTGGTGCTCACACCAGCGGGCATGCCATTCTTAGCCGATTGAGCCGCGCAGAAAAGACCTCGCAGATCAGAGATTCCTTGCGCCGGGTCGAGGAGTTGTCCGGTGAAAAATGCCTGACATTCGCCTATCCTAATGGCGCCAAGAATGATTTTGATCTGGAAAGCCAGCAAGTGCTGACGGAAGCTGGTATTCGCGGGGCATTAACCATGGTCCCTGGAATTAATCGTCCGACCACTGACCCCATGGAAATACACCGTTATCCGATCGGAGCGGACACCAGTTTCAGCCGGTTCAGGCTGATGGTCCATAACGTGGCCTAGGAAGTTTTCGAATACGCTTCTTCAAGCAGAGCAAAAACACGTTCGGCATTATGTCGCCAGGTAAATTCCTGCTCCATGCGAACTCTGGCGGCCGCGCCCAGGGCTTGTCGTTTGTCCGGATGGACTACCAGATCGCGCATATGCTCAGCGAGTGCGGACACGTCCCCTGCCGGGAAAAGTAAACCTTCCTTGCCATCAGCCATGGTCATTGCAACCGGTTTGGTGTTGACTGACACAGTGGGCCGAGACATCGCCATGTACTCAAAAAGCTTCAATGGGGAGCAATAATCTGCCTGGTTTGGAAGGGTGGTAATGTCCATTGCCGCCAGATAATTGGGTATCTCACTCGGGGTGACAAAACCCGCCAAGCTCACGTAGGGGGAGAATTCAGGGCTCTTCAGGCGATCAATTTGCGCTTGCCAGAGGGGGTTGGTCTGGCCCACCAGGAGCAGATGTACGGGGAGGCCTTCGTTTAGCAGCATGGAAAAAGCGTCAACCAGTAAGTCGACGCCGTGCCATGGGGCAAAACTACCGACAAAACCGAAGACCACGCGTTCTTTCGGAATTCCAAGACGCTGCCTGACAAGGAGGGGGGAGAGTGATGGATCAAAACGATCAATATCCACCCCGTTGGGAATGGTGATCACTGGCTGGCCCGGTTTGGCCTCTTGTCGCAGGGGCTCGCTGATTTCGTCGCTGACGGCGAATAGACCATCGGCGAGTGAGAGCGCCGTGCGGGCGCTGAACAGTTTGATAAAAAATGGAAATCTTTGGTAGAGACCCTGATCCGAGTCACGATTAGGGGAATTCATTTCGATGACCACTGGAATGCCCTGCTTTCGACATGCCCAGAGAATGGCCAGAGTGGCATTGGCGTGATTGTAGCGGGTCAGAACTACGTCTGGTTTTTCTTCACGCAGGATTGCCAGTTCCTTGTAGAAACTGAACACCTGCAGCAAGGCGGTTCTGAAATCCCGTAGATAAAAACGGGCAAGACGGCGTTTCAGCTTTGAGAAGAGTCCGAGCGGTTGATCGCCGGTATGCGCAACCAACTCGGGCGAAAAAACCTTAAAAACAATGCCCTTTTCGGCACACAGCTTCTTAAAAGCGGCCTCAAACTCCATGGTATGAACGAAGGATCCATCTCGTTCAGAGCGCTGGTAATGGAAGTACAGTACTTTGCGAATCATTAAAAATACTCCGCAGTTTCCATTGCACAGGAAGATTCATCAGCGCCAGCGACACGGCAAGAGTCGTCCCGGGACTGTCGGGGCTGCTCTGGAGTCATGTCTGTGCCTCGCTATAAGCTTAACGTGCGCAGGCTGATGATCCGTCCATCGGTCTAGGGGCACAGGGTGACTCGGCAGCAGGTCTTGGCATGCACTGGGATTCGGCCTCGGTGAATTTGCACGCCAAACGGATCTCGACGCGACGGTTCTCCTGTGATGGGACACCATCGGGCGTTTCGACCCGAGGCTTTGTTTCTCCAAAATAATTGGCACGAGCCAGCCGGTCTTTGGGGATGCCGCTTGACTCCAGCGCAGCGATAACCGTATCAAGTCGTCGCTTCGACAGTGCATCGTTGTACGCATCGGAACCGGCTCTGTCGGTGTGAGCAGCGACGATCAGCGGGGTATTGCCAGTGCGCCGTGTAAGTTCAATGGCTTGTTGTAAAACAGCCCGACCTGCGCTGGTCAGGTCATGCTTACCCAAATCAAAGAGCACGAACAAGGGATTTGAATCGCAGGCGGGCATTGCCGCTGGAGGTGGGCAGGAGGGGGTTGGAGCAGCAGGCGTGCGTGGGATAAGTGCAGTTTCGAGGCGAACAATATCCGCCTCGTAGGCGCGGCGACATTGTGAAATGTCCTGCGGCTGGCTGTTTTCCTCCTGTTGTTCCATCCAGCAGTCAAAATGCACCTGGGCGCTTGCGGCGAGCTTCGGGAATATAGTTGTTGCGCCGCGGTTAAAAGCGGCCATCAGGCGCTGGCGTGCATAAAGAAGATCATCAACGGAGTAAGCCGGAAGCGTGCGCATGGTCAGCAATTCGGGGAGAACCTTTTCGCCACGATCAACCTCACCAGCCCGGAAAAGGAACTTGGCCGCATCTTCAAAATCGTGAGCGTTGTCCTCAAGCTTGGCATAGCGGCGGTAGCCCGCAGACAAGTAATAGGCAAAGCTACGTCCTTCCGGACCATCAACAAGCCACGTGGCATATTGAGGTGTGATGCTTTGACTGGGCGGAGGCGGCGTCGGATTACTGGGTGGCGTTCCACCGTAGGCTACCGGGTAACCGGCAGGCGTTCCTTGTGCAGGCATGGGTTGGGGGGCTATGTCGTACCCTGCGTAGCCAGTATTCCCGTAGGCTGCCCAAGGCAGAGTCTGGCTTCCGGGGATGGGAGAAGCGGGATTAGCTAATGCTCCGGGGTATTGCCCAGGATTGCCATTGCGGCCGGGTGGCAGTGTGCCCGGCTCGTAGGGCCATGCAGGGGACGCGGTCGGACCAGGGTTCGGGCTGCGGATTCCTTCTGTTGGTATGTAGCATCCAGCAAGCAGAGAGGCCAGCGCGCAGGACATCACCAGCTGCAAAGTCGGCCTGTGAAAAATATTGGTGGCGAGATTACGGAAAATTGTATTCATCAGCATTCCCCATCCATGTAAGTGAGGTTTTGGAGATACGAAAAAATAAGAGGACCTAGCCAACGCAACCCACAAAAATAAAAGCTAAGCCATTATAGCTTTAGCGACATTCAAGGCGTAAGTATATTCAATACTGAGAGCCTGCTCAGGGCAGATTATAAAGGGATACCGATATGGTAAAACTCAATGCATGATCAGCCGTAGTTTTCTACAAAACCGCATCCAAGGCACGATCAAAATAATTGCTGAGATGCATGGACGCAGTCGCCAAGGAGGCATAGACTGCACCCATGCCATTTATGTGCAGCGCTGATGAACAAGCTTACTACAAGCCTATTCAGTATCAAGCGTGATGAGCTGGGGGATTTTCTGTCCTTTTCCAAGGGCATAGCAATCCTCTTCGTTCTTATGCACCATTTTGCGCGTTCGGCCTGGATGTGCCTCGGCATGGAGCCTCCGCTGCTGCTGCAATGGCACTTCGTTTTTCCGCTGGATGACTACTTCACTATGTATACGGTCCTGCGGGAGGGATCGTACTGGGAAGTGCTCTTACGGTTGCTAGCCCACTTTGGCTACTTCGGGTTTCATTTGTTCATTTTGGCAAGTGGCTTGGGCTTCGGATGGTGTGTTCCGGAAAAAATTGATTTCGGAGCATTCATCCGGCATCGTGTTGCCAAGATTGTTCCGCCGTTCTGGCTGGCAGTCACTGTCTTTACTTTGCTGGGTTGGATGGCAGGGCACAGTTACTCGATAATCCAGATCGTCGCAAGACTGCTAATGCTAACAACGTTCAACGAGGCAGAGTTCTTTACCATCGATTCGCCCTTGTGGTGTATCGCCCTGTTCTTGCAGCTTTATGTCCTCTTCATTCCGCTAAGATATTTGATCAACCGTTGGGGGGCTGTCTGCCTTCCATTTTTTGTGATCATTGCTTTTCTGGCAAGGCAAATCGCCAGTCTTCCAGAAATTGCGCATTGGAATGTGTATTTCGGACATGTCTTAGCATTGAACTGGCTAGGTATTTTCGGGCTGGGAATATGGATTGGCGGGAAGGTACGGCGGGAAGGAGAAGTTGCGCTAAAAACCTGGGCCGTGATTTTGATATTCCTTCTGGCGCTGGGGCTTACCGTGCTGTCCGATCTATCTCAATTCATATACCCCATTCACGATTCGGCTATTGGCTTGTTCGCCGGTGTTATTGTATTTGTAGCCTGGCGGATGAGCGGACAATCAATGATCCACAGAGTATGTGGAGTCATTGGGGGGATCAGCTTCCCCCTCTTTCTCTATCACCGGCCAATCATCGCCCAGGCACTTAACTTGTGGAGCACAAAAACAGCAGCAACTGCGATACCTCCTCCCTATCTGGCCATCGTGTTGATAGCGATCATTATTTCAATGCTGATCGCCCAAAGGGTTCTGCGCAGGTGCCCTAGAGTGGCGGCTTTGATCCTGGGAATATCGTTTGCTGATGATAATAAGCCCGATAAGCCCCGGCCAAGGGCTGGTAGCTAGGATGTTTGAGTGCCGAGCAATAAAGCCTGGATTTGCCCGTATATAGTTTTACACACAGGCTATCTGGCAAAGTAGAATAGCCATGTCGGATACTGCCAGTATTTCGGAGCAATGGAATCTATGTCTACGGCTATTGTTCATCGTTCGATCGTCGATCAATGCAAGCATAAATTGCCTGTTGGAGATTTATGTTCTAGCGACAAAAATCAAGCTGCTCGATCTGGTGCTTATGCCTAAAAATATCCTGATAATGCACAATAGGGGTTCAGCAGACAAATCTGTGGAATGGTCTGCACATTTTCGCTTTGTTTGTGTTCCTCCAGAACCAGCTTTGGGAATATAGCCTGTGCTTACTAATCCTAAAGGTATGCAAATGAGATGGGCAAGGGACAAGGGGATTCGTAATGAGAGGTGATCATATCAAACGCATTCTTGTGACGGGTGGCGCGGGGTTTCTCGGGTCGCATCTGTGCAGGGAGTTGCTGAATCAGGGGAATGAAGTTGTCTGCGCAGACAATCTGTTTACGGGAACAAAGGGGAATATCATTCCTCTTCTGGATAACCGGCGTTTCGAGTTCATTCGCCACGATGTCACTTTCCCGTTATATATCGAAGTTGACGAAATCTACAATCTGGCATGCCCCGCCTCCCCTATCCATTACCAGCATGATCCGGTTCAGACCACCAAAACCAGCGTGCATGGCGCGATCAATATGCTGGGACTGGCTAAACGGGTTCGGGCAAAGATTTTCCAGGCTTCAACCAGTGAAGTTTATGGAGACCCGAAACAGCATCCGCAGAATGAATCGTACTGGGGGAATGTCAATCCGATAGGACAGCGCTCGTGTTATGACGAAGGAAAGCGTTGCGCTGAGACGCTGTTTTTTGATCATTATCGCCAGAACAAATTGCGCATCAAGGTGGCACGGATCTTTAATACCTATGGCCCGAACATGCATCCGAATGACGGACGGGTTGTCTCCAATTTCATCGTCCAGGCACTATCCAACGAACCAATCACCATTTATGGCGAAGGCCAGCAGACGCGATCTTTCTGCTATGTTAGCGATCTGATCGATGGGTTTCTGCGCTTGATGAACACTTCAGACGAGGTAACTGGACCGGTGAACCTGGGTAATCCCGGCGAATTTACCATTCGGGAGCTCGCCGAGAAGATTATTACTTTGACCGGATCCCGTTCGCAACTGGTGTTCAAACCGTTGCCCAGTGATGATCCCGTCCAGCGCTGTCCGGACATCAGTCTGGCAAAACAGTTGCTCAACTGGGAGCCTCGAGTACATCTTGAGGAAGGGCTGGTCAGGACCATTGCCTATTTTGATGAGATGCTGAGACTCAAGAAATGATCTTCCGCTCACTGTTCTTCATACTTATGCTGTTAGTTTCAACGGCGTGGGCTGAAGATACCGTCGACGGTGAGGATTTTGAAGAAACCGAAGAAGGGATGAAATTTGATATCCCGCGCTATGGATTGCAATTCAGAAGAAATCTTTACCTGGAAGGCGATGACATAACGAAGCTTGCTCCCAACCCTACGGCATATAACGATACTCGCGATGTGGGTCGGTGGAAGCCTTATGTTTCTCACTGGAATTACGAGCCCCCGGGTTTCATTGTTGTTTACATCAATGATGATAGTCCGCATCTGATGACAACGGAGACGCTGGTCAATCTGGTTGTCACCATCGCCTCCCTGGATCGTGCCGGGAATCAGGTTCCGGCTGCCACCGTAAATCGTGAAAGAGTACCGCTCAAGCCTGGAATGAACCGGATACCGATCAATATTCACGTGAACCCCGGAGATTTCCTCTCGGTTAGAATTAAAGATGTGGTTCAGTCAATTCCGATTAAAGAGTTGGATGTAGCGGATTGAACAGGTTTTATTCAGTACCTCTGGAAAATTATGGCGTTTCTCCTTTTAGCCTTTGAATATGACAAAGGCAATGGAACTTTACTATGTATAAAGATTTTTTTGGCCTGACAAGTTACCCTTTCCACAATACACCGGATCCCCGGTTCCTGTTTTCCAGCCGGAGCCACAAGGAGGCTCTTGCCAGCATGGTGTATGGTGTTCAGGAAGGGAAGGGATTCATCCTGGTGACCGGCGACGTCGGATCGGGGAAGACCCTGCTTGCCCAGGCGCTTAAAAAAGAGCTCGGAGAATTGCATGTCCTGGTGGAAATCTCTAATCCATGGGTGACCCCCGAAGAGGTTCTGGCGGCCATTCAGTCCGGCGTGGGCCTGGTTAATCAAAGCGATGTTGCCTCGCTCGAAACCTTGAAAAAGAGATTGATTACCCTCTCGGACGAAGGGCGACGTGTTGTTCTGATGATCGACGAAGCGCACCAGCTCCCCGAGAGGACTCTTGAGGGAATCTGCCTGCTGTCCAATATTGAAACAGCGACACAGAAGTTAATCCAGATCGTTCTCCTCGGGCAGAATGAACTGGGAACCATGCTGAACAGTTATAACCTGCGGCAGTTGCAACAGCGCATTACGCTCAGGTCGTGCCTGCAGCGGCTGAATAACAAGGAAACCGCACTCTATATCCAGCACCGGCTGCGTGTTGCTGGAGGGAATCTTCTCCTCATTCCGCCTGAGTGCATCGATTTGATTTACCAGGAATCCCTCGGAATTCCACGGGTGATTAATCACGTCTGCGACAAATGTCTATTATTCGCCTTCGGGAGAAACAGCAAAAAGGTGACGCCGGAAATTACCCGGGACGCAATTAATTCCCAGCGCCCGGAGCGAAGCCTGCCGTTATTTACCGACCCCGTCTTCACTGGGACGGTGGAAATGGGAAGCGAACCGGTGGCTCAGCCTGCAGCGGTATGGGCGCCACCGCCACCGCCACCGCCACCGCCACCGCCACCGCCACCGCCACCGCCACC
>JBAXHE010000035.1:0-29380 GCA_037139055.1 Betaproteobacteria bacterium
GCGGCGATTGCAGCGGGCTGGCTGGCGGCGCTGGCCTATGCCTTGCTCGCCGGATTCGAAGTGCCGGCGCAGCGCACCCTGTACATGTTGAGCGTGGTCGCCTTAACCTTGTGGTCGGGGCGGAACTTCGGCGTCAGCCGCACGCTGTTGCTGGCCCTGCTGGCAGTACTGCTGCTCGATCCGTGGGCGGTTCTGGCGACGGGTTTCTGGCTTTCCTTCGGGGCCGTGGCCCTACTTTTTTATGTGGGCGCTTCGCGCATCGGCGAAGAGCACGGCTGGCGTTCTGCCGTGACACGCTGGGGGGTTACGCAATGGGCCGTGACGGTTGGCAGCCTGCCGTTGCTGCTACTGTTCTTTCAGCAGTTTTCGCTGGTTTCGCCGTTGGCCAACGCCGTAGCGATTCCTTTTGTGAGCTTCGTCATCACGCCGCTAGCTTTGTTGTTTGCCGTATTGCCGTGGCCGCCGTTGCTGTATGTCGATCACTGGCTACTGGCGCAACTGATGCAGCTGCTCGAGTGGCTGGCCGACTGGCCGGTATGGCAGCAGGCCGCACCGCCCCTCTGGGCGTCGCTCGTGGCCCTGCTCGGGGTGGTCTGGATGCTCTTGCCACGTGGCTTCCCGGCGCGCTGGCTGGGCGTGTGCCTGCTCCTGCCAGCGCTGTTTTATCCATCGCCACGGCCGGCTTTCGGGGCAGCGTGGGTTGATGTGCTCGACGTGGGTCAGGGGCTGGCGGTCGTTGTGCAAACGGCCGAACATGCGTTGCTTTACGACACCGGACCGATGTACAGTGCCGACGCAAATGCCGGGCTGCGCGTGGTGTTGCCCTCTCTGCGCGCCGCCGGAGTGCGGCAGATTGATACGCTGATCGTTTCGCATCGTGACAAGGATCACGCCGGTGGGTTGGCGTCGGTGCAGAGCGCGCTTCCGGTGAAGCAGTTTTTGACCTCGATTGACGGGATCAACGGGGAGCCTTGTGCCGCCGGGCAGCGTTGGGAGTGGGAGGGCGTGCGCTTTACCCTGTTGCACCCGCAAACAGGAGATTACGCGCTGAAATCCAAGAAGCCCAACAACCTGAGTTGCGTTTTGCGCGTTGAAAATGATTCAGGTAGCGTGTTGCTCACCGGCGACATCGAGTCCAGTGACGAAAAGGCGTTGCTCGCCCGTTCGCCTGAGCTGTTGCCCAGTACCGTTCTGGTGGTGCCGCACCATGGCGGCATGGGATCGTCGACGCCGGCTTTCATTCACGCCGTAGACGCGCGCGAGGCCATTTTCTCCGCAGGCTATCGCAATGCCTTTCATCACCCGCGCCCTGAGGTGCTCGAACGCCATGCGGCAAGCCGAGGCTGGCGTACCGATCAGGAGGGGGCGGTGCGTATCGCTCTGGCAGAGTCGACCGAGGTCACCAGCTGGCGCCGGGAACACAGACGATACTGGCATAAGCAGTAGTGTTAAACTGTAATCTCCTTTGAGTACCCATATATGTCCATTACGACTCTGCCGGATTTCGTCGAACGCCAGGTGCTCTGCTCCTCTCCGGCCGGTTTACACCACATGGCCTATACCGAGTGGGGAAATCGCGACAATCCGCAGGTGCTCATCTGCGTCCATGGCCTGACGCGTAACGGACGTGATTTTGATGATCTGGCGCGCGCTATGTCTGCAGACTATCGAGTGATCTGCCCGGATGTGGTCGGTCGCGGACTCAGCGACTGGCTGCGTAATCCGGATGACTATGGGATTCGGCAGTATGTGCAAGACATGGTGGTGCTGATTGCCCGACTCGATGTCAAACACGTGCATTGGCTCGGTACCTCGATGGGCGGGCTGATCGGCATGGTGTTGGCTAGTCTGGAAAATACCCCGGTTTCACGATTGCTGTTGAACGATGTCGGGCCGACGATCGAGCCCGAGTCGATCCAGCGTATTGGCAAGAATCTCGGTAGGGCATTGACCTTCGAGTCGCTCGACGATGCCGAGTATTTTATCCGTCTGGTCGGGGCATCTTTTGGCCGGCTGAGCAATGCCCAATGGCGGCATCTTACCGAAACCAGCGTGCGTCAGATGCCGGACGGGCGTTGGGAAATGCGTTATGACCCACGGATAGCAGCTTCCTTTCAGCGAGCCACGGAGTCGAGTGAGCTGGGGTTGTGGCCGATTTACGACGGCATCCGTTGCCCGACGTTGGTGCTTCGCGGCGCGAGTTCTGACTTGTTGTCGCGAGAAACGGTGCAGGCAATGGCAGTGCGTGGGCCATGCCCGAAAATCATTGAGGTGCCAGATGTCGGTCACGCGCCGATGTTCATGAATGCAAGTCAGATTACAATGGTCAGGGAGTTTTTCGCCAAGGACTGAGGGCGTTTGATGCATTGAATGCGAGTGTGGTTGTCGGTTTTTTTGGAGTGTCTCTCAGGATGGTTTTGTGGTGATGAATCGAAAAGAAAACAACTTATCGCTCCGCACTCTGCTGATGTTGCTGGTCGGCTTGCTGGTGCTTGTGGCACTAAGCTTTGCTGTCCGTGATCTGCAACAAAGTCTGTCGGTATACCGCAAAGCCCTGGTGCTCGCCGAGCGCAACGCTGTCGCCGACAATTGCCTGCAGGCGGTGAAGAATTTTGCTTTCGAGCGCGGGCGGAGCAATGTGGTTTTACTCGGCCACTATCCGATCAGCGAACTCAACCGCCGCTTCATTGATGAGCGCCGGGCTTTGGCCGACACCCACCTTGGCCAGGTGCTGGGCGGATTGCCCGATACTCTGGGTGCTGAAGGTCTGGCATTGCGCCAGGCCTGGGACAAGGTCAGGATTCTACGCCAGGTGCTCGACACGCATTTTCCCCTGCAGCGCAACGAACGTGATGCGACGCTTGCCGATCAGTGGCTGCTCGCGGCCAACGAGTTAATGACCAGTCTCGATCAAGTTCTGACCGGAGTTTCGATGGCTTCTGGTGATATTGATGCGCGTTTTGAGCGCATGAGCCACCTGCGTGTTCTGGCCCTGCAGTTCAGGGATCTGGTGGGCAGGGAATCGACGGCGCTGGGCACGGAATTGTCTTCGGGGCGGGTACCTAGTCTTGAGCGGGTTATTTCAGTGAAGGAGTTGCGTGGCCGCTCGCTGCAACTGTGGTCTCAGATCGAGCCGGGGGTGAGCGGATTGGCCGACAGGGGTTCCTCGGAGGCGATTGAGGTAGTCCGCTCTGAGTTGTTTGCTGGTCTGCGTCCGCTACAGGATCAAATGATTGCCGAGGCCAGCAGGAATAACCGCGCGCCCATCACCCTGAACAGCTATCTGTCGGCGTCGGTTTCGGCGCTGGACTCGACGATCGAGTTGGCTGACAGCATCAATCGTGCAGCGGCCAATTACACCCAACAACGACTGGATGCCGCGCGGTGGCAGATGAGCGTTTCGCTGGCGAGTATTGCGGCCATTCTGACTTTGGCCGGATTGGTCATCATGCTGTTGATGCGGCGATTTACGCAGCCGTTGAATGATATTTTGCAGCGCATCGACAAGTTGATTGGGCGGCAAGCCACGTCATCTCAAGGCGCTCCATCGCCGTTGGTCGGCGATGATTTCGCGAAAGTCGGTCAGGCGCTGACTCTTCTTGACCAAACTATGGAAGCGCGTCTGCGTAGTGAAGCCGCATTGCACGAAAGCGAGCGAATCAATTCGTCGATTCTGGCCTGCACTCCGCAGTCGGTGATCGTCACCGACGCCCACGGTTTTATTTCCGTTTTCAGCCCCGGGGCAGAAAGGATGCTGGGCTATTCGGCGGAAGAAGTCATCGGCAAGTGCACGCCGCTGCTGTTTCATGACCACGGGGAAATCGTTGCGCGGGCCAGTGAGTTATCCCATGAGCTTGACTCTACGGTCGAGCCTGATTTCAACGCCCTGATCGCCATGACCAAGGTCACCTCGCTACCTGATGAGCGGGAGTGGACCTATGTGCGCAAGGACGGTCATCGCATCCGGGTGCTTCTTGCCATCACCTATCTGCGTAATGCTCAGGGCGAGATGATCGGTTACCTTGGCGTGGCCAGTGATGTGACAGAACGCTCCCGGGTGGCCCATGAGATGTCACGCCTGGCCTATTACGATCACCTGACCCGTCTGCCCAATCGGCGGCTGCTGCATGACCGGATGCAGATGGCCTTGAATCAGGCGCGCCGCGAGCAGACGCGACTGGCGCTGCTGTTGATTGATCTCGATAAATTCAAACCGATCAACGACGAATATGGCCATGCCGTCGGTGATTTATTGCTCAAAGCCGTGGCAGAACGCATGCAGCAGTGTGTGCGCGATTCCGATACGCTGGCGCGAATCGGCGGAGATGAGTTTGTCGTCGTTCTGAGTGGAATCGGGGAGGGGCTTGATGCTCTGGGGGTGGCCGAAAAAATCCGTTTGGCACTGAATACGCCGTTTGAACTGGTCGAGGGCATCGTTGCTGATATTGCCTGCAGCATCGGTGTCGCCCTTTATCCCGAACATGGCCTGACCGAAAAGAGCCTGTTCAAGAAGGCTGACGATGCCATGTACCAGGCCAAGGATTTGGGCCGCAACCGCGTGCATCTCTGCAACGAGCCGGCCGGGCCGGGCAAGGTTGAAGGCGGTGATCTGCCGATCATGCGTCTGGTCTGGCACAGTGCCTACCGGTGTGGTGAGGCATCGATTGATCAGGAGCATGAAGCGCTGTTTCGGTGCGCCAATACGCTGCTCAATGCCAGTCTGTCGGTTGACGTCAATCCCGCGAAGGTGCTGGTAGCGCTTGATGAACTGATCGAGGCTATCAAAATGCATTTCAGCCACGAGGAAGTGATTCTTGCCCACCATCATTTCGAAGGTCTCGATGACCATGCCATGAAACACCGCAAGCTCGTCGAGCGTGCCCTTGAGTTGCGTCGCATGGCGATGGATGGCGAATTGTCGTTGGGCGAACTCGTTACCTTCCTTACCCGGGATGTGGTTTCATTACACATGCTCCGTGAAGACCAAAAATTCTTTCCGCTGTTGCGCCAGGCCTTGGGTTATCACGCGCGGGATCCTGCTGTAACTACCCAAGAGCACTCATCACATGATAAATAAAGAGCTGGCCGCTGAGGCTTGCGTCATCCGCTGGCTTGAAGGCGAGGTCGATTGTTCGGCGCGCTGGCGTTCGGCAGCAGGTGTTCTGCCGCCCAAGCGCGTTCAGGTGGTCGACGATACGCTGACTGCCGACGCCGCTTTCCGTCTGGCCTGCGAGGGCACGGCGCTGCTCTGGCGAGGTGATTTCCAGAATGCGCGACAACTGCTGCAGGCCATGGCGCGTCGTTTCGACAGCGCACAACGCAAGCCGCGCAAGGCGAACCTCAAAGTGCATGCCCCTTCCGAGGCTTTTCACTTGTACCGCATGGCCCAGGCGCAACGGGCGCGAATGCTCGGGATGCTGCTGATCCCTTTTGTCGAAGATCATGTCATTCCGCTGCGCCGGGCGCCCGAAGTGCGGCTGGCCTGCGAGGAAGTCTATGGCTTGACGCAGACATCTTATGTAACTTCCTTGCGTGAGCTGCTCGGTCTGGTCGGAGCGCATGAATGGCGCAAGAAGGGCGTCGAAATTCCCGCCCTCGGCGAGCGCATTCACGCGCATTACGGCGTTTTTTCCCCGGTGCGCGGCGAGTACGTGGCCCTGGTCGCCGAGGCGCCACTGCCCCAGGCATTGCAGAAAAACAGTCGGGCATACGATATTGGCACAGGAACCGGCGTGCTGGCGGCGGTGTTGGCCAAGCGCGGGGTTCAGAGTATTGTCGCTACCGATCAGAGTGAGCAGGCTTTGGCCTGTGCCCGCGAGAATGCCAGCCGACTGGGTTTGAGCCGGCAGGTTGAAGTGCTCAAGGCCGATCTCTTCCCACCGGGAAATGCTGCGCTGATCGTCTGTAATCCCCCGTGGTTGCCGGGAAAACCAGGCTCACCGCTGGAGCACGCGATTTACGATCAGGACAGCAGTATGCTGAAGGGATTTCTCGATGGGCTGGCGGCTCACCTGTTCCCCGGGGGAGAAGGCTGGCTGATTCTTTCCGATCTGGCCGAGCATCTGGATTTGCGTTCACGCGTCGAATTGCTCAGCCTGTTTGGCAAGGCCGGCCTGAAGGTGCTCGGTCGACAGGACGTGCGGCCTACGCATCCGCGTGCCTCCGACGTGAGTGATCCGTTGTATGCTGCTCGTGCCGCTGAGGTGACTTCACTTTGGCGGCTTGGGGAAAAGGATTAGCATGGATTCATGGAAAAGCCGTTGGGGAGTTGCACAATGGGCCGCCTATTTTGAAAATCAGGCGCTTCCCGTCATGCGCTGCTCCAAACTGATGCTGGCTGAGATGGAGTCCGCCGAGGGGGAAATGCTTTCGCCCAAGGATCTGCTGGATATTGTCTTGCAGGACCCGATGCTGTGCCTGTGTCTGCTGCGCGAAGCCGAGCGCCGCAAATCCCATCGTCTGGACCATGAGACAACGACGGCCCTGGCGGCCATCCTGCAGCTGGGCGTTGATGAGTTTCGCAAGCTGCTGATCGCCAGCCCTGAAATCGACGACTCGAACCAGGGCCTGCTGAAGGTCAGTGCGCGCGCCAGGGCGGCGGCTCAGATTGCTTTGATTTGGGCAACCGGGCGGATGGATGTCAATCCCGAGGAGGTTGCTGTTTCTGCCTTGTTGGCAGGTTCAGGCGACTTGTTGCTCTGGGTTTATGCAGAAGAGATTCCGCAAAAGGCTGATGGTTTTTTGAAAAGCGGACATGCCCGGCGTAGTGCTGAGGCACAGACCCAAGCCTGCGGGTTTACCTTCAAGGACCTGACCCTGCTATGTGCCGAACGCTGGAAGCTACCGGCGCTGGTGATTCAGCTGTTGCGCGGTTCCGAGTCGGTGCGTGCGCAGTTGACGCGAACCTGTTCCAATGCCGCACGTCATGTGCTTGATGATTCGCAAACCGCCACGCTGGCCCTGGCCACCGATCTGGTCGAGGCGATCAAGATCATCCCGAATGCCACGCTGGAGTGGCTGGCGGATGGTCTGGTCATGCTTCCTGATGAGCGTCGTCCGGCACTGCTGGAAATGGCGCACGCACTTCTGTTGCAGTCGCCCCCAGCTGACGCGAATAAACACCCATAATCAGGGCTGCGTTTAGCCCATTCCCGCCAGACGTTTTTTTTCCTGCTTGTTTGTGTACATCAGCGCATCCGCATCGGCGATCAGCTTATCCTGCGTCGTGTGGCGCGCCGGGTCAAAGGTGCAGATGCCATAGCTGATGCCGGCGGGGTAGGGTTTGTTTGCTTCGCTGGCGAACAGGCTCAGGCTGTCTTCAATGCGCGTGAGCAGGCGTGAGGCTTCTTCAGACGAGCAGTCATTGAAGATCAGCAGAAACTCGTCGCCGCCCAGTCGAATGGCAATATCACCGGCGCGGATCGATTCGGTCATGGCGCGAGCGGTGTTCTTCAGCAACCAGTCGCCTTCGGCATGGCCAAACCGGTCGTTGGTCTTTTTGAGGCCGTCGAGATCGGCAAAACAGACGGTGAGTTGTCGTCCATCACGTTTGGAGCGAAGCGTTGAGTTTTTGAGGATCAGCAAACCGGTTCGGCGGTTGATCAGCTCGGTCATTTCGTCAAAGGTGGCAAAGTGTTCGAGATCCTTTTGCACTTTCTTGAGTTCGCTGATGTTGGTCAATCCGAGGACAAACACCTCACGATCGCTGAAGCTGATCTGGCGGACTGAAACCAGTACATTGTTGACCTCGTGTTTGGCGGCCAAAAGAACAATTTCATAATCGTTCAGGTTTTCCAGTCGGACGATTTTTTCCAGGAAATTGCGGTTCTCTTCGTGACTGATATCGAGGTAATTGCGCAGGTTGCTGCGGGTAATGGTTTCGATCGTTTCCTCGATCAGATCGCATGCCTTCTGGTTGGCGCTAATAATGGATAAATCGCCGATGTCTACTAACAGCAGCGCCGTCGGGCTGACCGAGAAGAGGCTGCGCTGGTCTTCTTCTTTTTTCTCTATAATCCTCATGTCATGAAGAATGCGGCGCGTGATCGGAGCAAAAATGAGCATCGCTTCGAGCGTCAGTACCAGCAGGGTCAGCGACATCAGGAAGAGTTCGAGCCCACTGGTGAAGGTGACTTTGCGCTTGGCTTCGAGGTCGTAGCGGAAGACGATGTCGTTCATGCCCAGTTGGAAGGCTGATTCGTGATCACGCAGGGTCTGGATATCCTGTTCGATCGGGGCGCCGCGTTCGGCAGCGCTGAGCAGATGCCTTGCCGCGGAGACTATCGCCAGATGATCGGGCTGAATATGTGCGAACAAGCTGATGATTTCCGGACTGTTGCGTCCGGGCAGTCCCAGTTCGTCATCACCGTCGAGCAGGCCACGGTGTGAGCGTTCCCAGAGAGTGACGAGGGTGTCGAGTTCTTGCCGATAAGCGCGCGAAGACTCAGGAGTTTGCGCGCTGGCGATGTAAAAGGCGGTTTTGGTGATGCTCTGGCCGAGCATGCGCTGCCGACCGGCGATATTCACCACCCGCGAGTCATGTTCCTGGTCAGAAATCATGAATTGCACGACCAGCTGTGACAGGATGGTCAGCAGGGCGATCAGCGTCAGGGCGACGATGTAGCGTTTGCGCAGCTTCTCTGCAACGAGGGAAGACGCTTTTGGCGACGCAAGGTGTTCGGGAGGAAACATCTGCGCAGGATAACCGAAGTCTTAGCGAAGAGGCAAAGTACGGCTTAGTGCACTGACGGCGGCGTTTCCGGAACGTTGCTGAACAATTCGTCGATGGCTGCCTTGTCGAAGCGGTACTCGTGGTTGGCCAGGTCGTCACGGATGACAATGGCACCGTTTTCCTTGAGCGCCGCGTAGACGTCCTCGCGACCCAGCGTTCGCAGCATGTTGCTGACCTTTTCCCAGTCTTCCGGGCAGTTGTTGGTGACCGCTTGGGCGTCGAAGACGCGCACCGTTTCCTCATGGAACAGCCGCACCAGAAGTTCTTCTACGGGCAAAGAGAGCAGTTCTTCGGCCTTCACCGTCGAGGCTAGCGCCTCGGTTCGCGCCCAGCCGTCGGCATCGCGTTCATCGGTGCTCGGCATTTTCTGCAGGAACAGACCGGCGATGCCGGTGGCCGTAGCCGCCAGGAAGAACCGTGAAGCCAGTTGCTCCGACTGCTTGAGGTAATGCTCGAAGACCTCGGCAATACTGTTGCCGGTGAGTGGGACCGTGCTTTGGTAAGGCTGGCGCATCGAGTCCATATCCAGCGAGAGCAGCAGTTGGCCTTGACCGAGCAGGTCAAGCAGCGAGCTGGCTTCGATATGTTCGCCATGCTGGGCCATACAGCGGATATTGAGTTCCTCGTTGCAGTCAATGACCAGTAAGGGAACCGGGCCATCGCCGCGCAACTGGATGGTCAGCCGCCCCGGCTGCTTGAGATTGTCGGCGAGCAGCAGGGTGGTGGCCGTCATTTGTCCGAGCAGCTCAACGACTGGCGCCGGGTAGTTGCGCTTGGTGAGCAGCTGTTGCCAGACCGAATCAAGGCGCACCACGGCGCCGCGGATATCCAGATGGTCAAACAGGAAGCGTTGCACGGTGTTGGTCATGGTTTTAATTCCGTTGCGTATTTTTCAGCGTTGAAGCCCACCACTATTTTACTTCCCGTATCCAGCACCGGGCGCTTGATCAAGGTCGGATACTCGCGCATCAGCGCCAGTGCCTTGGTCTCATCGACATCAGCGCGCTCTTCGTCACTGAGCCGTCGCCACATCATGCCCTGGGTGTTGAGCAGCAGTTTCCAGCCAGCGCGCTGGTTCCAGTCGGCCAGATGCTGCTCGACGACGTCGGCTTTCTTGTAGTCGATGAATTCATGGTCGATGCTGTTGTCTTCCAGCCATGTCACGGCTTTCTTCATCGTGTCGCAATTCTTGATGCCGTAAACCTTGATCATTGTTGTAGTTCCAGGGTCAGGTCGACAGTTTGCGACCGAGTTGTTTTTCGACGGAAGCGATCTTCGACTGCATTCGGCTCTCAGAGCCGGCTCGATAGTCGACCTTGATCTGCGTAGCAATGCGCGGGCAATCGGCTTTCAGCGCCTCGAAACAGGCGGTGACGACGGCCATCGCCTCGGCCCATTCGCCTTCGATGATCGTTCCCATCGGCGTCAGTTGGTAGGAAAGACCACTCTTGTCGATGATGTCAACGATGCGCGCGACGTAAGCACTCTTGCTTTCGCCTTGCGTAGTCGGAAACATCGAGAATTCAAGCATTACCATGATGAATTGCCTTGCAGAAAACGGTATTTTAGATACGAGGCGCGAATTTTCTCACGAACGGTGTCTTTCCCGGTTAGCGTTTCAGCTTGGCAAAGGCGCTGGCCATGGCACTTGCCGTTTCCGGCTGCCGTGTCTGCTGTTGCTTGGCCTTGGCGGTCATCGGTACGCCGCCCATTTTTGGCGCCATTGGGGTGTCGTCGGTCAGGCGCATGGTGAGGGCTATGCGCTTGCGTGGCAAGTCGATTTCAACCACTTTGACCTTGACCACGTCGCCGGCCTTGACCACCTCACGCGGGTCCTTCACAAACTTGTTGGACAGTACAGAAATGTGCACGAGTCCGTCCTGATGCACGCCGATGTCGACGAACGCGCCAAAGTTGGCCACGTTGGTGACCACGCCTTCAAGAATCATTCCGGGCTGCAGATCCTTGACTTCCTCGATGCCGTCCTTGAACACGGCGGTCTTGAATTCCGGACGTGGGTCACGGCCGGGCTTTTCGAGTTCCTTGAGGATGTCCTGAACGGTTGGCAGGCCGAATTTTTCGTCGATGTATTTCGTTGCTTGCAGCGATTTGACCAGCCGCGAATCGCCGATGACGTCGCGAATACCCTTCTTGATGTCGGCCAGGATGCGTTCGACCAGCGGGTAGGCTTCCGGGTGCACCGACGAGGCATCGAGCGGGTTGTCGCTGCCGTTGACGCGCAGGAAGCCGGCGGCCTGCTCAAAGGTCTTGTCGCCCATGCGCGGCACCTCAAGCAGTGCCTTGCGGTTGCGGAAAGCACCGTGCTTGTCGCGGTAGGCGACGATGTTGGCGGCGAGCGTGCTGTTGAGGCCGGAAACCCGCGTGAGGAGCGGTGTCGAGGCGGTGTTGACGTCGACGCCGACGGCATTCACGCAGTCCTCGACAATCCCGTCGAGTGCTCGCGCCAGTTTGGTCTGGCTGACGTCATGCTGGTACTGGCCGACGCCGATGGACTTGGGGTCGATCTTGACCAATTCGGCGAGCGGGTCCTGCAAGCGGCGGGCGATGGAAACGGCACCGCGCAGGCTGACGTCGAGTTCCGGGAATTCGCGCGAGGCATACTCGGAAGCTGAGTAAACCGAAGCGCCGGCTTCGGAAACGACGATCTTGGTCATGTGCAGGTCGGGGACCAGGCGGATCAGTTCGGCGGCCAGTTTGTCGGTTTCGCGCGAGGCGGTGCCGTTGCCGATGCTGATCAGGTCGACGTTGTGCTTCTTGGCCAGTACGGCCAGGGTATGCAAAGAACCGTCCCAGTCGCGACGTGGTTCATGCGGGTAGATGGTGGCGGTGTCGAGCAGCTTGCCGGTGGCGTCGACGATGGCCACTTTGCAGCCGGTACGGATGCCCGGGTCGAGGCCCATCGTCGCACGCTGGCCCGCCGGGGCGGCGAGCAGCAGGTCTTTGAGGTTGCAGCCGAAAACGCGGATCGCTTCTTCCTCGGCGCGTTCACGCAGGGCGTTCATCAGGTCGAGTTCGAGATGCAGGAAAATCTTGATGCGCCAGGTCCAGCGCACCGTGTCGGCCAGCCATTTGTCAGCCGGGCGCTCCAGAGCCTTGATCTCGAAGCGTTTGGCGATGCGCGCTTCGCAGGGATTGTGACCGACTGGCTTGTTGGCCTCATCCAGCTCGGTATCGAGCAGCAGGGCGACCTGCAGGGCGCCTTCGTTGCGCCCGCGTAACAGGGCCAGCGCCCGGTGCGAGGGAATGGTGCGGATCGTTTCCGAATAATCGAAATAGTCGCGGAACTTGGCGCCGTCGGCTTCCTTGCCGTCGACCAGCGTCGCCTTGACGACGCCGTGTTCTTCCAGATAGGTGCGCAGATTGCCAAGCAGGACGGCGTCTTCGGAAAACTGCTCCATCAGAATCTGGCGCGCGCCATCGAGGACCGCCTTGACGTCGGCAAAACCGGCATCGGCGTTGATATAACGTTCGGCCACGACCTCTGGTGTCAGCGTCGGGTCGGCCAGCAGTGCCTCAGCCAGCGGCGCCAGACCGGCTTCGCGGGCAATCTGCGCCTTGGTGCGGCGCTTGGGCTTGTACGGCAGGTAAAGATCTTCCAGGCTCTGCTTGGTTTCGGCGTTGTTGATCTGGCCGGCGAGTTCGGGCGTCAGTTTGCCCTGTTCGTCAATCGACGCCAGAATCGCCGAACGGCGGTCTTCGAGTTCGCGCAGGTAGCTCAGGCGTTCGTCAAGCAGGCGCAGCTGGATGTCGTCGAGGCCGCCGGTTACTTCCTTGCGATAGCGCGAGATGAAGGGAACGGTCGCGCCTTCGTCGAGCAGGGCGACGGCGGCGATGACCTGCTCGCGGCGGGCGCCGATTTCATCAGCGATTTTGAGGGTGATGCGTTGTTCTACAGAAGATGCCATGAGTGATCTGGATTTTGGAAAAGGGCGAACTATGCGCAATCAGCGGGGAAAACTCAAGTACGGTAAAACGTATGTATGTGACGTAGTCATGTTCAACGGTTGCAGAGCACTGGCGATTGGGGTTAAATGCAGTTGTTGCCATTATGGCTGTGATGTCTTTAGGGAGAGAAAATGAAAATCGATATTGAACGCCTCGGTTTGAAGAATGTTCCGGTCGACCCGGAAACGCTATTTGCTTTCCCAAAAGGATTGGCTGGTTTTGAAGCGTTCAAGAGCTACAAGATTTTTCACGAAGAGGGAAAAGCCACCGTGTTCTGGCTGCAGTCGGTTGACGACGCCAGCATCATGTTCCCGATTGTCGCGCCAGAAACGCTGGATATCGAGTATCAGATCGAGCTTTCGGATGAAGACTGCGCGCTGATCGGGCTGGAGAAGGCCGAAGACGCGGCCGTCGTGGTCATCATCTATCGCGATGAAGCCGAGGGCGGAAGAATTGCCGCCAATACGCGCTCACCGGTGATTCTTAACCTGAAGAGCCGCAAGGGAATGCAGAAGATATTGCAGGAAGTGCATCCTAGCCTGCTTTACCGAGCACGCTGATCCCCGTTCCTGCGCTTCAACAGAGCCCGCCGAGGCGTTTGCCGGAGCGGGTTTGTCATTCTTAGCGCTTGCTTTAGTAGGAAGAGGCTGCGCGTGCCGCCTGATCATAGCGCCCTGAGAGAGTTCTCAACAAGCGGGCAAATTCGCCGAGTTGTCGATTCTCCTCTTCTCGACCCGAAAAACCTGGGAGGAGGCAGGCTTCGCGAACATCGCGGTAGCGATTGCACAGGTTGGCTCCTTCTTCTGTTGTTTTCAGAAAGACTTCTTTGCCCCGTTTTGTACTGGAAACCAGTTTCATTCCCATCAGTTTTTTGACTGAATACGAGACAATATGCGTGTCTTCGATGTTCAGGACGAAACAGATGTCGGCGAGCCGTTTTTCGACGTTTCGGTGGTGAATGTGGTGGAGCACAAGTACGTCAACCGGCGCCATGTCCTTCGCGCCTGCCGCGCCCATGCAACGAACCATCCAACGTTCAAACGCATGGGTGGCAATAATCATCCCGAATTCAAATTCTGAGAGTTCGGGAGACTTTTCCGAAACGAGATGTGAGGAGGAAACAATGCGCTGTTTTCCGTCTCTCTGGGTTGTCAATGACGCCGGCTTGGAATTCATGCGAGAGTCCATTTTAAAATACCGCACATTGTACGGGTGTGCGTTCTAAAACTGGGTGACGAGGGCGGGGTAAGGCGATCCTCGTCACCCGGGAAGCAAGCGATATAGATGCGGTCAGAAGGCGTTCATCAGGAAATACATCAGGAAAACGTTGACGATCAAGAGCGGTAGCGCGGTCATGATTTGTACCTTGACGACCGCGTTTTTGTCCGGCAAGTCGAGCAGTGCTGCCGGGACAATATTGAAGTTTGCCGCCATCGGCGTCATCAGCGTTCCGCAATAGCCAGAGAACATGCCAATTGCCGCTATGATCGCCGGGTTCCCATGGAATACGCCAATCAGGATGGGAATGCCGACCCCTCCGGCCATTACCGGGAACGCTGCAAAGGCATTGCCCATGATCATGGTGAAAAGCGCCATGCCCAGGCAGTAGACGGAAACGGCAACCAGTTTGAAGTCCATCGAGATGTAGGTCGTCGTGATCTTGGCGACTGCCTTTCCTACGCCAGCGTCCATGAACAACAAACCGAGCACGGCCAACATCTGGGGCAATACCACCGCCCATCCCATCGAGTCAATCAGTCGCCGCGCTTCGCGCATCGATTGCACAGGATTCGATTTGGTCGTCTGGCATGCGGCAATCAAGGCAATGATGCATCCGACGCCTAGGCTCGCCAAGGTGAAATTCTTCTGATCAAGAAGATACATGTCACCGATTTTTGTCGTTGCAAATACCACTGATCCCAGCATGGTAACGAATGGAATAATCAGTGCAGGATAAAGGAGGCGATTGCCAAGCTTTTGCGCGCTTGTTTTGCGCTCTTCGTGGGTGAATTGCTGGTACTTGCCCATTGCGACCCCGCCCAGCCCGGCGATAAGCGCCATGACGACAACGATGACCCCGACGATCATCGGTGGCATGAGTTCGCCTCCCAGGAAGGCGAGAGCATAGAGTGCCCAGAAAGAGCCTGTTGCAACACGTTTGGGGTTCGCCTGGTCACGGAAAGACATCAGGGAAATGACGGCCAGGCTGACACCGAGCAGGATGAAAAAATAGTCAATCTTGAAAATGGTCGCATTCATGCTTTGCTCCCTTCAACAGCCTCGGTTGAATCGGTGGAGGAGGTTTTTTTTGCGCCCATCGTGTTCCTGATTTCGACATCGAGCCGACTTAGTCGATAGGCATGGATCAGGAAGGCGGCAATCGCTGTCGGAATACCCCACACGGCGATGCTGAGCGGGTTGACCTCAATGCCTGAACCACGCATGATCGTTTGCATGAGAATAATCGCGCCAAATGCGACGAAAATATCCTCACCAAAAAATAGCCCGACATTGTCGGCTGACGCGGAAAAAGCGCGGATTCTAAAGAGTAGTTTTTCGGGAATTTCGCCGTAACGATTTTCGGTAGCGCCTTCTGCCATTGGGGCAATGATCGGACGCACCATCTGGGGATGGCCACCGAGGCTGACCAGTCCGAGAGCGGCGGTGAACTCACGTATGAACAGATAGACAATCAGCAAGCGGCCAGCCGTTGCCGATTTGATCTTGCCAACCAGTATCTGTGCTTGCTCTTTTAAACCGTAGCGCTCCAGCAGGCCAATGACTCCCAAGGGAAGCAACAGGATCAGCGGCAAGTTCCGAGTTTTGACAAAGGCTGTGCCAAGGGTCGTCAGTATGACGTCAATAGGCATGGCTGCGGCAAAACCCGTGACAATCGCGGCGATGATGGTGATCATCACAGGATTCTGCCGGAATACAAACCCAGCGATGATGACGGCCACCCCTATCAGTGGCCAGAGATTTACTGCTGTTTCCATGCTTGACTCCTCAGTGTTTGTGAGTGTGGAGAAAACGGCAAAGGCTAAAAAGTTGGAAATCAGGTTCGGCACATCGGGATGGTGGAAGGCTCCATCGGAATGTAAGTGCATTTATAAAGATTTATAGACGAGACGTCAATAAATTAACGACGAAGTGCGTGTATAATTTTCCGCGCTGTTTGAAATATAGCTTCGTTTGTCATGGGTGCCGATTTGACGTCGTCGTGTGATCGACGATTGCCTTGTCCAGGTTTCAGGTTTGAGTTGTGTCTGCTCGTCGTCATCGCCAATTGCATTGGAAAAGGGAGTGATACATCATGCGAAATTTGTTGGTGGCCGGATTCGGACCATTCGGCGATGACACGATCAATCCCGCATTGGAGGCCATTAAGCAGCTTGAAGGCCGAGTTGTCGGGAACTGCCTCATTGTGACGCGTGAGTTGCCAGTCACTAGATTTCTGGCCATCGACGCCATCGTTAGCCATATCCTTGATACCGACCCGGTGCTTGTGATGATGGTTGGGCAAGCCGGAGGTCGTATGGAAATTACGCCAGAACGGATTGCGGTAAACGTTGATGATTTCCGCATCCCCGACAATGGCGGTTTGCAACCCGTAGATCAACCGGTTGTATCCGGGGCGCCAGCGGCGTACTGGAGTACCTTGCCTGTAAAGGCCATGGTTTTGGCCATGCGCGAAGCAGGTATTCCAGCCTCCGTGTCGAATACCGCCGGAACATTTGTCTGTAATCATTCGTTCTATGGGCTGATGCACTATCTCGCCCAGTCTGGAAACAAGATTCGAGGCGGTTTTATTCATATCCCCTATCTGCCCGAACAAGCAGCAAGGATCGGTGCGCAACCGAGCATGGCGGTGGAAAAAATCGTGCTTGGCCTTGAAGTGGCACTTAAGGCTGCTGTATCACTCAACGAAGATATTAAAATGAGTGATGGAGCGATTAGTTAGTTATGGCCAAAATACTCCACGATTTCAGTTGCATGCATGAGAACGCGGCGGTGATAGCTACCGTCTAGTATTTAGAACGAACATCTTTTATTGACAAATCGTTGACGTCATATTAACGTCAAATAAAAATATAGTCTGTTTTAGTGCTTCTGTTTTTAAGGTTTTTCGTAGTGCTGTGCAACGGCTTGTCCAAACAGTTCGCATTCGGAGAAATCTATGCTTAATAAGACTGTGAGTGCCGACACCAATTCGGCAACCAGTACGTCTGGTTCACTTGTGCCCGTTAATTTGCTTCCTGTGGGTGATGCGGCGTGGACGGTTGAGTTTGGTGACCGGATTGACCCAGTGCTGCATGCCAGAGTGCTTGGTCTGGCTGCTGCGCTTGAAAAGGAACAGAAGGCAGAGGGGAGCACGGATTATTCCGGTGTCGTCGATGTGGTCCCAACCTTCCGCTCGCTTACCGTTCATTTCAACCCGCTGATTACTGACGGAGAGCGTCTTGGCGAGTCACTTGCACGCCTGGCTGAATCAGCCGGGACAGCAAGCACTCAGGGGCGTCATTGGCGTATTCCCGTCTGCTTTGACGATGAATACGCGCTCGATCTCAACGATTTGGCCGAGTCCAAGGGAATGAGCCGTGAATCAGTCATTTCGCTGATGACTGAAACGACTTTCCAGGTTTACATGATTGGCTTCATGCCCGGCTTCCCTTACATGGGTGGACTACCTTCAGTTCTGGAAGCTCCTAGGCTGGCTTCGCCGCGTAAGGCAGTGCCTGCGCGTTCGCTGGCCGTGGCCGGGGCAATGTGCGCTGTCTATCCGTGGGAAAGCCCGGGGGGCTGGCGTCTGCTTGGCCGCACGCCGGTGCCGATGTTCTCGGCTAGCGAAAGCGATTCGCCCTCCCTGCTCGCTTCGGGCGATCGGGTGCGCTGGCAAGCCGTTGATCGTTCGGTTTTTCTGCAAATGGAAGCTGATGCTCTGGCCGGACATCTGGACCGGAAGGCTCTTCTGATCGAACAGGAGGATGCATGATGTCGGCACTGATTGAAATTACTGATGGCGGGATCGGAAACAGCATCCAGGATGCGGGGCGGTTCGGTTTTCGGCATATGGGGATTACCGTTTCCGGTGCGCTGGATCAGATGCTGGTGCGCTGTGCCAATGCGCTGGTTGGAAATCCTCCGGAGGCCGATTGCGCCTGCATTGAAATCCGTGCCGCCGGCCCCCGGCTGATGGTGCTGGAAGGGGCACTACGTCTGGCGCTGGCCGGCGATATTTCGGCCGTCCTGACGCGCAGTGATGGCAGTTCGCTGGACGTCGTGGCCTGGCAGAGCATCACCCTTGAAACACAGGATGAACTTGAAGTCAGCTATCTACCCGGGGGGGCGGCGTATCTCGCCGTTTCTGGCGGGATCGACTCGCCGCGTCAGCTGGGCAGCCGCTCAACCTATCAGCGTGCGCTGATTGGCGGCATCGATGGCCGGGCGATCATGGCCGGGAATCTGTTGCCCTGCACAAGCATCAACCGGGCGGATCATCGTGAATTCAAGGCGCCGCCGTGGAGCCATGCCGACGGCCCCGTGAGGGTCATGCTCGGTCCGCAGCAAGGACACTTCAAGGCAGAGTCCGTGGATCGCTTTCTTGATTCCGTCTTTCAGGTAACGCCGCAGCTTGATCGCATGGGTGTGCGCCTCGAAGGCCCGGCCCTTGAGCATATTTCCCCCGCTGCTGCAGACATTGTTTCCGATGGTGTTACGCCCGGAACGATTCAGGTGCCGGGTAATGGTCAGCCGATTATTTTGCTTGCCGATTGTCAGACCGTGGGAGGTTATCCGAAGGTGGCAACCGTGATTACCGCTGATTTGCCGCGTCTGGGTCAGTTACGCCCGGGGCAAAGCATCCGTTTTCAGGCGGTTGATGCCGCGAAGGCCAAGCAAGCGCTTCTCGATCGGGAAGCACAGTGGACACAGTGGGCCAGCAAGGTGGTTTTCAGCGTGCCGGATAGCTCAGAGGATGACAGCGATCTTTCCGGTGTTTGGGTGTCAAATGGTGAGTAACCGCGGACGAGCAAGTTCGCTAACGAATTGAGAGGTGTCAACTATGGCTCACAGTCTTAATCTTAATTCCGACCTCGGAGAGAGTTTTGGTCCCTGGGAAATGGGCAGTGACGATGCCATGCTGCGCATCGTCAACTCGGCCAATGTCGCCTGCGGCTTCCATGCCAGCGACCCGCTGGTGATGTTCAATACCGCCGGGCTGGCCCGGGATAACGGGGTGAGCATCGGTGCACATCCGGGCTTTCCCGACCTGCAGGGGTTTGGTCGGCGGCGCATGGATATTCCCTTGCCCGAACTTGAAGCACTGGTGACCTATCAGATCGGTGCGCTGGACGCCTGCGCCCGAGCGCAGGGCATTCGTGTGACCCACGTCAAACCGCACGGTGCGCTGAGCAATATCGCCTGTGCCGACCGCAAGATTGCCGACGCAATTGCCCGTGCGGTTTATCGACTCGATCCATCGCTGATCCTGCTGGCGCCGTCGGCTTCGCAGCTGGTTTATGCAGGAAAGGACAAGGGTCTGCCGGTCGTCGAAGAGATTTTTGCCGATCGTGCCTATCTCGATGACGGCAATCTGGTGCCGCGCAGCCAGCCGGGGGCCATGGTGCATGGTGCCGAAGCCAGTCTGCAGCACGTCATGCGCATGGTCGAGGAAAACGCGCTGATTTCGATCAATGGCAAGCGCATTCCAGTCAATCCACAGAGCATCTGCGTGCATGGCGACGGCGCCGAGGCAGTGGCCACTGCGCAGGCGCTTCGGGTCGGGCTGCTCAAGGCGGGATATCAGTTGGTGACCGTTCCGGAGTTGGTTGTGGTTCGATAAAAGCCATCGCTGCGCCTGCTTGAATGCTGATGTCGTCTAGATAGGCGATTAACGGTAAAAACCCAGCCATAAGATCCTTTGTGGCTGGGTTTTTTATTGTCGCCAGCACTGATAATTTCTGCCTGACTCGAGTGTTCTTTGCTTTTACGTTGAGATGGTCTAATAATGACATACGGTTTCACGTGGTCTTCCGATAATTACTGGCCCTGGCGGTTATCAGGGAAAAGCAATGCCTAATTCGTCTTCACTGCTCATGCCGGGCCGTTCCACCCAGGACCTGCTCATCAAACTGATCGAGAACGTTGCTGTGTTCGAGAGCTTTACTCCGGCAGAATTACTCGAGTTGCTCACTGGCTCCGAAAAACGAATGGCTAAAAAAGGGGAGGTGATTATCAGGGAGGGTGACAGTGGTCGATTCATGTACCTCTTGATTGAAGGAGAGGCGCAGGTGTCCAAGCAAGGCAAGGATATCTTTGTTACCCACAGTTTAGCCGCACTCAAACCTGGAGAATGTTTCGGCGAAATGGCACTGGTCGACCCCGCGTTGCGCTCAGCGACTGTCGAAGCTTTGACCGATTGTGTGATGATTCGCTTTCAGGAAAGCGATTGCTGGAAAAATCCCGCGATCAGTTCAAAAATTTACCGCAATATCGCTCGTATTCTTGCGAGTCGCTTGCGTGAGTTGCAACAGATCGTTATCAATGGCGACCCGGGAGAGTTGTTTTTTCCCAGTGATACGGACACTGAAAGTTGATGTGGCAGTACCTCGCTCATCTTGGCCAAACGTTGTTTTTCTTCTTGCTCGGAGAGTGAACTCGCCAGGATGCAAAGCAGCGAAATGACCTGCGTGAGTTGATCTTCAAGGCTGTTCGGCGCATGATGATCACATCATTTATATCGTGTTTTGCTGGAATGAACACGTACTTGCCTCTCGGGAAACGCTCATGGCCAAGCTTGATAAGTTATCCAAGGTTCTGGTTTGTGATGATTCGCAGTTCGATTTGGAATTCCTGGTCGCCGAGCTGCATAGCGAGGGGTTTAAAGACGTCAGAGGTGTTGGTGATCCTCGTCAGGTGATGTCCTTGCTTGAGCAGGAAGTTTTTGATCTTGTTCTTCTCGATATTGAAATGCCTTTCATCGATGGCGTGGGGCTGACCCGTCAGATCCGCGAAAAATTTTCAAAAATCCAGCTCCCCATACTGGTGGTTACCGCCTCGGATGACAAAAATACGCGTAACCGGGCCTTGTCTTGCGGAGCGAATGACTATCTGATCAAGCCGTTTGATCGGATTGAAATGAATCTGCGCGTTGATAACCTCCTGATGGTCCGAAATGTTTTCAAGGCGCAGCAGGAGATTGAAAGGAACCTGGAGCGGGAGGTCAAGGCACGAACATCCAAGCTCGATATGCTGATTGATACCGGGATCAAGATGTCGATGGTGCATGACCGGACGAAACTCCTGGAGAATATTCTCCAGGAAGGCAAGAAATTCCTGCATTGCGATGCTGCGACCATGTATCTCGTCACCGAGGACAAGAGCCTGCGCTTCGTCCTGCGTACCCGGGAGGATTCGATTCCATTGGCGGAGATCCCGCTTGTCGATATGGAAACCGGGCTGCCGAACGAGAAGTATGTTTCAACCTACGTAGCGATACACAACGCGCCTATCCTCATCGACGATGTCTATCAGGAGACCCGTTTCGACCTGAGCGGTACGCGTAAATTCGATGCAGGTAGTAACTACCGTACCGTGTCGATGCTGACGGTGCCGATGTCTCCGCGCAACGGTCAGGTCATCGGGGTGCTGCAATTCCTCAATGCGCTGGACCCGGTAACGAATGCCGTTGTGCCTTTTCCGCCGGATGTTTTCATCCTGATTGAGGCGCTGGCCTCACAGGCGGCTGTGGCGCTGGATAACCTGCTGTTGGTCGAGGCGCACAAAGACTTGATGGAAAACATGATCAAGGTGATTGCCACCGCGATTGACGCCAAAAGTCCCTATACCGGCCGGCATTGCAGTCGGGTCCCCGAGCTGGGGCTGATTCTGGCCAAAGTGGCCAGCGATGTGACTTCTGGACCTTTGGCCGATTTTCGATTCAGCAGTGAAGAGGAGTGGCGAGAGTTTCGCATTGGTGCCTGGCTGCATGACTGCGGCAAGGTGACCACGCCAGAGTATGTCATTGACAAGGCGACCAAACTTGAAACGATTTACAACCGTCTGCATGAGATTCGGATGAGATTTGAGGTGCTTCTGCGCGACGCCAAAATTGAACGCCTCAGCGCTTTGCAGAAGGGCGAAAATCCGGCACAGGTCAATTCCCGCTACGACGCTCGAAAGGCGACTTTGCTCGACGATTTCGCTTTTGTGGCTGAGTGCAATGTGGGCAGCGAAGCGATGACCGATGCCCGGGTCGAGCGTCTTGCGCAGATTGCCCAGGCGACCTGGCTGCGCCATTTTGATGATCGTCTCGGCCTGTCGCGCGAGGAGGAAGTGCGCTTGCAGTCAGTGCCGGTTCAAGCCCTGCCGGTCATCGAGCGTTTGCTCGATGACAAGCCCAACCATCGGGTTCCTCGGGAATTGGGCGAAGTCCCCGATCCTTCCTTCGGCTTCCGCATCGAAATTCCAGAGCATCGTTACAATCATGGCGAAATTTACAATCTCAGCATTCGTCGCGGTACCCTGACCAAGGAAGAGCGCTACAAGATTTACGAGCATATGATCTTCACCGTCATCATGCTCGAGCAAATGGGTTTTCCGAAGCAGCTCAAGCGCGTGATCGAATATGCCACTACCCATCACGAAACACTGAATAGTGACGGATATCCCCGCCAACTCGGGCCGCAGGATCTTTCGATCCCAGCACGTATTCTGGCCATCGCGGATATCTTTGAGGCGCTGACGGCTCCTGATCGTCCGTACAAGAGGCCCAGTACCGTCTCCGAAGCGGTGAAAATTCTATTCGGAATGAAAATGCGCGGGAATATTGATCCGGATCTGTTCGACCTTTTCCTGACCTCGGGTGCCTATCTGCGTTATGCCGAGAAGTATCTCAATGCTGAGCAGATTGACGCACTGGACATCACGCTCTATCTTGCCAAAGGGCCGGTAGCTCCCCGGCCCGGTATCTGATTGCCTGTTGTCCCGCTCGCTGAACCCCATTTCTCCAGAGTCTCAATGAAGAAGCTGTTTGATCATTTGATCCGAATGAAGTTCGGCCTGCTGGTGCCGCTGCTGACCATCCTCACCGCGGGCCTGGTCTTTCTCTGGGATCCTCTGCCCTTGCACATCCTGCGCAATTCGGCGTTTGACCAGTTTCAGCGCTGGCATCCCCGCGTCTATCAGGATGTCAATGTTCGAATTATCGATTTTGACGATGAAAGTCTGCGGCGAATCGGGCAGTGGCCGTGGCCACGGACGCTGTTGGCCGATCTAGTTAACCGCCTGCAGGATGCCCAGGCAGCAGCTATCGTTTTTGACGTGGTTTTCCCCGAGCCTGACCGTACTTCACCCAAGGACATGTTTGACCTGTGGCAAGTTTCTCCGTCGGTACGCCGTCAATTGGGCAGTTTGCAGGACCACGATGAATTGTTTGCCAGGGCGATCCGGCGTGGAAATGTGGTGCTGGGTTTTGCCATGGATGGAGAGCATTTCCATGCCGAAATGCCTGAGATCAAGGCGCGTTATGTGATTTCTGGCGAATCGCCGCTACCGTATATCCATGCTTTTTCCGGAGCTATCGGGTCGTTGCCGATGCTCGAGCGCGAAGCGGCCGGGGTGGGCGCGATGACCTTTATTCCAGATGCCGATGGCGTAGTGAGAAAAGTTCCGCTGGTATTGCGCATTGGAAAATCTCTGGCGCCTTCTCTGTCAGCCGAGGCGTTGCGTGTAACTCAACAGGCGCGAAATGTCACCCTGCGCATGACCCCTGACAAGGGCGTGGGTCTGGCGGACATTCGCATCGGCAGTGTCGTGGTGCCGACGACGCCGGCAGGCGAAGTCTGGGTGCACTACAGTCATCCAGAGGCCAGTCGCACGATTCCGGCGTGGAAGGTGTTGACCGGCAAGGTGTCGAACAGCGAGTTGGCCGGGAAGATCCTGTTGCTGGGAACGTCGGCCCAGGGGTTGATGGATTTGCGTTTCAGTCCGATGGGCGGAGCCATGCCGGGGGTCGAGGCGCATGCCCAGGTGATCGAGCAGGTGTTGACCGGGGATGGGCTGATGCGTCCGTCCTGGGTGGTTTCGATCGAGGCCTTGATGATCGTTGGGGGTGGTCTGGTTGTTGGACTGATGGCACTGGTTTCTGGGGCCATCCTCTCGTTTACAGTCTTTTCAGTGCTGGTCAGCGCTGTCTGGGCCTTGGCCTGGTATGCCTTTGTCACGCACGGATTGCTTGTCGATCCGGTTACCCCCAGTCTGGCGCTATCGATAACCTACGCTTTCTCAAGCATCGTCCGCCATCTGTCGAGTGAGCGCAGACAGCGCTGGATCAGGCAAGCCTTCTCGCGTTACGTTTCTCCGAATCTGGTGAGCTATCTGATCAAGCAACCGCATGCACTGGATCTGGGAGGGCGGCGTCAGTTGTGCAGTTTCGTGTTTACCGATCTTACGGGTTTTACCACGCTGATGGAGCGCATGGATCCGGCGGCCGCAGTGAAACTGCTCAATGATTATCTGGATCAGATGATCGCCATTGCCTTTGCGCACCAAGGCACGCTCGATCGTATTGTCGGTGATGCCGTGGCGATCATGTTTTCGGCGCCGCTAGAGCAGGCCGACCATCCCTGCAAAGCCTTGTCCTGTGCAGTGGAGATGCAGCGTTTTGCCAGTCAGTACGTGGCCGATCTCAAGGCCAAGGGAATTGACTTCGGGCAAACGCGGATCGGCATTCATAGCGGCGAAGTCATCGTCGGTAACTTCGGCGGTAGTACGATTTTTGACTATCGTGCCCTCGGCGACCCGGTGAATACCGCGTCACGTCTGGAGGGGGCGAACAAACATCTCGGTACGCTGATGTGCGTCTCAGCGGCGACGCTGTCCGGCTGCCCGGAGTGGCCGGCGCGGCCGGTGGGACGCCTCCTGCTGAAAGGGAAAACACAGCCTTTGAGCGTTTTCGAGCCGCAGGACCCGCAGCGGGTCAGTGCGCCGGATGTCGTTTATCAAGAAGCGTTTGACCTGATGTGTGAGGGAAAACCCGAGGCGCTGGTGTACTTTCAACGCCTGGCTGCTCAGCGGCCTGACGATGCTCTGGTGGCCTTGCACTGCAAACGACTGGTCGCCGGGAATGCCGGCGACCTGATCGTTCTGGACGAGAAATAAGCGTTAGCGAACAGTCACCTCGACGCGGCGATTGCGGGGTTCATCCGTGTTGTTGGGCGTGCGGATCAGTGGATTCCTTTCACCATGAGATTCGATCGTCACCCGATCAGCACTTATCCGGGTAGTCCCGATGATTTCGGCTACCGTCCGGGCGCGAGTCAGTCCAAGACGGTAGTTGGCATCCGCATCACCGGCCGTGTCGGTATGGCCAATGATCGAGATGTCCGGGGCGGGACGACTCGATATCTCGTTAAGCACCTTGGGAATGTCCGCCTGTGACGCCGGGGTCAGGCGGGTACCACCGGTTTCGAAATACAGCGGAAAGGTGATTGGCTTCTTCGGGCTGGCGGCCAGCGCGGCACCAAAATCCTTGGCAATTTTTTCTTCGCTGACGACAAAAGGCTTTCCGGCCGTTCCCGTGAGCAGCGCGCCTTCGTTTTTGTTTTCGAGTTGCGTGGTGCCGGCAGCTGTGCTGACTACCACTTTGCCGGTGGTGCCGTCATCATTGGGCAGGAGAACGACATAACTCTTGCTGGCACATCCGGAAAGAATCAGCAGGGTGGCTGCAACCGCCGCTTGCGCAAGAAACGAATGAACTCCTTTTTTGAAAAAATTCGACATGGCTCAGTCCTCTCCGACCAATACTACGAAATGGGTTCCGCGCACGCCAATATTGCCCGTCGGCGTATTCAGGATGATGGCTTCAGGTTTCAGTTTGGCAATGACTCCGGAGGTGTAGTTCAGCGTGCCTTTGACAATCCTTGCGCCCAACTTGAGGTCGCCCTTGGCCGGGGCATACAGATACTCATCAACGGTCAGTTCGGTATCCGGGCCCAGTGACATGATGGTGTTGTCCTTGAAGGTCACCCCCATGCTTCCCCGTTTGCCAGTTTTCAGGACATTTCCCAACTGAATCGGCGTTCCGGGAACGGCCTTGGTGATTTTGCCGGAGGCCACCACCGAAGCCTCTCCTTCGGTGGTTTTGACATAGCCTATGGGCGCTTCCTGTGCCAGGGAGGCATTAACGGCAAATAGGCTGGCTGCAAGAAAAAACAGATTCCGCGAGTTCAACATGACCATGACTCCTTTTGTGCCTGAAAATCGTATTCGGCATAATAATACGCTTGGTTTTCAGTAGAAATAACATATGGATAAAAGATTGAGCGGAATACTTTCATGGATCAGCGCTGACAAAGGTGTTGCAAATTGTTTTCTCTGCACAATTCTTCCGTCAAACCTTGCTATATTCGCCGTTTGCTGTCTCGTAATGATTTTCTCGGGTCAGTCCAGCGGATAATGTCCCCGAGCCTTCAAAAGTGCCACACATGAAAAATAAAAGAATCTGGATCATCCTCGGCGTATTGGGACTCGCTGCCATTGCGGTGTACTTCTGGGCGGGGAGAGAAGGGGGGCAACAAGCTCCGGAAGGTCGGCGCGGCATGGACGGCGGGCGCCCTGTTCCGGTGGTTGCTGCCACGGTGCAGCGCGGCGATATCGACGTGATCATCACCGCCCTGGGTACGGTCACAGCGCGTAATACCGCCACCGTCAAACCGCGCGTTGATGGCCTGCTGCAACGCATCGTCTTCCGTGAAGGGCAGCTGGTCAAGGCCGGCGAATTGCTGGCCGAAATTGATCCGCGACCCTTCCAGGCGCTGCTTGATCAGGCCAAAGGTCAGCTGCTTCGCGATCAGGCCCTGCTGGGAATTGCCCAACTCGATGTTGAGCGTTATCGCAATCTGCTGGCCAAGGACTCGATTGCCCGGCAACAGGTTGAAGCGCAGGAAGCGCTGGTCAAACAGTACCAGGGCACGGTGCAGATCGATCAGGGCAACGTCGACAATGCCCGCCTGCAACTTGATTTCACCCGGATTACTGCGCCGCTTCCCGGGCGTCTGGGCTTGCGCCAGGTCGATGTGGGCAATATGGTGCGGGCCAGCGATACGACGGGTCTGGTGGTGATTACCCAGACACAGCCGATCATGGTCGTCTTCTCGATTCCGGCCGACAGCCTGGGGGCGGTGGTCAAGCATGTGCAGGCCGGAGAAACCCTGGCGGTTGAAGCCTGGGATCGTGAAGGGAGAAACCGTCTGGCCAGCGGCAGTCTGCTGTCACTGGACAATCAGATCGACACCACCACCGGCACGGTCAAACTCAAGGCCGAGTTTACCAATACCGACAATGCGCTGTTTCCCAACCAGTTCGTCAATGCCCGGCTGCGCGTCGAAAAACGTCAGGGAGCGACCCTGGTTCCGGTCGCGGCCATCCAGCGTGGCACGCTGGGGACTTTCGTATACGTCGTCAATGCCGAAGACAAAACGGTGAGTACGCGCGCCGTAACGCTGGGGCCGAATACGGCCGATACCGTGGCCATTGAAAAAGGGCTGGAGCCGGGTGAAGTCGTGGTGGTCGATGGCGCTGACAAATTGCGTCAGGGCGCCAAGGTCGAGCTGCCTTCTGCCGAAACGGGGGGCGGCAAACGGCCGCGTGCTGAAGGCGGTGCGGGCAAGCGCGATGAAGGTAAGCGCGGTGAAGGTAAACGCAAGACGGAAGGCGCTCCGCCCGCGGCAAATGCTGAGTCAGCCAAACCCGTGGAGGCCGCCGCAAGCACTGGCAAGGGCCGCGAATGAACCCGTCACGCCCGTTTATCCTGCGGCCGGTAGCCACCTCGCTGCTGATGCTGGCGATCCTGTTGGCCGGTCTGCTGGCCTACCGTTTCCTGCCGATCTCGGCGCTGCCCGAGGTTGATTACCCGACGATTCAGGTCACCACGCTTTACCCCGGGGCCAGCCCGGATGTGATGACCTCGTCGATCACGGCGCCACTCGAACGCCAGTTTGGCCAGATGCCGGGACTCAATCAGATGTCGTCGACGAGTTCCGGGGGCGCTTCGGTGATTACCCTGCAATTTACTCTCGACCTGCATCTCGATGTCGCCGAACAGCAGGTGCAGGCAGCGATCAATGCGGCGAACTCCTTCCTGCCGACCGACCTGCCGATGCCGCCGATCTACAGCAAGGTCAATCCGGCCGATGCGCCGGTCATGGCACTGGCGATCACCTCCGAGACCCTGCCATTGCCGAAAGTGGAGGACCTCGTCGATACGCGGCTGGCGCAAAAGCTCTCGCAATTGCCGGGTGTCGGTCTGGTCAGCATCGGCGGCGGTCAGCGGCCGGCCGTTCGGGTCCAGGCCAATCCCAAGGCGTTGACCGCCAATGGGCTCAACCTCGATGACCTGCGGACCACCATCAGCAATGCCAATGTCAATTCGGCCAAGGGCAGTTTCGACGGCCCGACGCGGGCGTCGACGATTGATGCCAACGACCAGCTCAAGTCGGCTGACGAATACAAGCAGTTGGTGGTTGCCTGGCGCAACGGCGCGCCGATCCGCATCGTTGATATCGCCGAGGTTGTTGATGGCGCCGAAAATGCGCGGCTGGCCGCGTGGTCGGCGGTGGACGGGAAGCAGAAGCCGGCGGTGATCCTGAACATTCAGCGTCAGCCGGGGGCCAATGTCATTGAAACCGTTGACCGCATCAAGCGGCTTCTACCGCAGCTCCAGGCGGCACTGCCTCAGTCGGTCGACGTGCAGATTCTGACCGACCGCACGACGACCATCCGCGCCTCGATCGAGGACGTGCGCTTTGAGTTGCTGCTCTCTGTGGCGCTGGTGGTGATGGTGATCTTTGTCTTTTTGCGCAATATCCCGGCAACGATCATTCCCAGTGTTGCCGTGCCGCTGTCTCTGGTCGGTACCTTTGGCGTCATGCATCTGGCCGGATTCTCGATCAACAACCTGACCCTGATGTCGCTGACCATTGCCACCGGCTTTGTCGTCGATGACGCCATCGTCATGATCGAGAACATCGCCCGCTATGTCGAGAAGGGCGAATCGCCGATGCAGGCGGCGCTCAAAGGCGCCGAGCAGATCGGTTTCACCATTATTTCGCTGACCGTGTCGCTGATCGCCGTGCTGATTCCCTTGCTGTTCATGAGCGAAGTCGTCGGGCGGCTGTTCCGTGAGTTTGCCATTACGCTGGCGGTGGCCATCCTGATTTCGGCTGTCGTTTCGCTGACGCTGACGCCAATGATGTGCGCCCGTCTTCTGCATCACACCCCCGAAGCCGAGCAGGGCTGGTTCTTTCGCCGCAGTGGAGCGTTTTTTGACGACGTGATCGCTCGCTACGGACGGCTGCTGAACTGGGTTCTCGATCGCCAGTTGGCCACGCTGGTGGTGGCTTTTGCCACTCTCGCCTTGACCGTTTTGCTTTACGTCGTAGTGCCCAAGGGATTTTTTCCGGTGCAGGATACCGGCGTCATTCAGGGCATCACCGAGGCGCCGCAATCGATTTCCTTTGCCGCCATGGCTGAACGGCAGCAGACCCTGGTCGAAGAGATTCTGCTCGACCCGGCCGTTGATAGCCTGTCGTCGTTTATCGGTGTTGATGGGATTAACTCGACGCTGAACAGCGGTCGGCTGCTGATCAACCTGAAGGCCAAGAGTGCGCGCGATGCCGACGCCAG